>JAGGYF010000027.1 GCA_021162685.1 Candidatus Iainarchaeum sp.
GGTTATTAGCAGTGCAAGGATGAGCAATTTCTTCATCCCACTCCCCTTTGAATATTTATTGCAATGGAAGTTTATAAAGGTTTGGGGTTTTATAAATGCATGAAAACAAAGGAAGAAGAAGGGGAGAGAGGCAAGCGTGTAAGGGTGTTTATAAATAGGTTATGTTGAGGAACGGTCTGTAGTAGTAGGGATCGCCTGGGACTGGGTCTGTGGTTGAGGCGCAGTAATATGCATAACCGTCAACATATGTGGCAATGACTTCCAAGATTATTGTTGAGGTTGATTCCATATTTGGAGCCAGTTCTGAGATATTTACGCAGTAGCTGTCTGATGTTGACCAGTGCTCTATTGTTCCGTTTATTTGGAGTCTGACCGAGCGATAGAGCCTTGCAACATGCCAGCAGAGCTCTGCAGATTGTATATTTGTTATTGGTGTTGTTTGTGGTGTTGTTTGGAAGGTGAGGGTTGCTTTGTTGTTTACTGACAAGAAGGAGAATGCTGGCTTGTAATCACAGAACTGTTTGCTATCATAATAATTGTCAGCACTCCAACTTGAAAGGCCGACAATCACAAAATTGGCTTGTTGTCCAACAAGCTTCTCCCACACATACTTCTTGTATTTTCCGTTTGCATCCTCAAGGTAAAATGCTAAGCTGTTTGGATCTGTTAACTGACCATAAATCTTGTATTTTGTGCCATCTGGTTTTGAGCCGATTGCGCACATAACATTTTCAGGGGCTGATAAATAGGTTCCTTCAACAGGAACAAATATTCTGCCGTGCCATTTTATTTTCTGAGGAGCGTTTTCCAAGCCGTCGTATGGTTTTGTGTAGCCCATGAGTTCTGTGTTGTTCTGGGCGCAAATCGAGCGGTCTTTTGCGACTGATCCGGAAACCTGTGGGGATGATATGGTCTGGGAAACAAAGAGCATAACAATGACTGCTATTGATAGTACTCCTCCTATGAGAAGCAAATATTCAAATGACCCCTGTGCCTTCATCTAAACACCCAAAATTTTTTTGGTAGCCATACATCTGCAAACGCAAGGAATAAAATTATAGAAAGGAGAACGAAAAATATAGGTATCAACTCAAAGTTTATTACTCCATTTATCCCCAGTAAACCAAAAAGACTGAACAGAGGCTTTGGTGCTCCAATAGTTAACAAGAGAAAGAGCGCGACTATCCCATAAAAAATTGTTTTTGTTCTCGCTCTGATGGCCCGCTTTGGTGGGAAAAGGAAGGACACAATAGCAAACACCAGAAAGTTCACGGAGAGGGCAAACCCAGTTAAAGAGATCGAGAGTATGTATGTCCAGTGGTTCACTTCCAGCGCTGCGAGGGTTCCCACATCTGATGGCTCTACCAACTCAACCTCCCTGAGGCGTTGCAGATATTCACCTACCTTGTATGCGTCAAGAGAGGGGATACCTCCCTTGAATGCTGTGTACGGGCTTGACTCCAGCCTAACCCAGTTGATAACAGAGATCAGAAGTAAAGAGAACGCAATAATGATACATAGTTTTGAAAGCTCGTTCATCTTCACAAAAACCACCGTTCAAGATAAAACCCAACAATTATTTAAAGATTGTGGGTAAAGGAAGCATAGCACTATTGGTGATAACCTCTAAACAGAAAACAAACAATTCAATACCACACTATGTTACATTACCTTCATTGGTTGTAGTGGTAGAAGAACTGAAATAACTTGCAGCACATCAGAAAAGAAAGGTTTTTAATCTCTAAGCTTGTATGAGTGTTATGCGAAAAGGCCAATACTATACTGTTTTCAAATTGCTCCAAGGGGCGATTATAGCGTCTGTTATGCTGCTCATTGTTTACGGTGTTATCCAGTCATTACATGGGCAGGTACCCTCTTCTGATCCGTTTACTATTAGCGCGGAGTTGTTGAGCAGTGCGTATGCTGCTGCTGGAACAGGGAAATATTTTACAAAGCAGGCATTGCTTGTTGAGCAGTCATTTGAAGCAGAATCTGTAAGGGCGAAAGCAGGATTACCATCAGACACCGAGGTAAAATTTGTTTGTAAAAAGCCGTATTGTATTGACCAGTTTGAGATGGTTCCAGTGACTGAGGCAGGTTCGTGTCAGAGCATACATGATGCTTGCACTGCCATTGGTTTTGAAGCAGGAGATAAGATATGGATATGTGCGAAGTGTGTTAACACCAGGAGATGCTACGTCTTTTTTGGAGAAAAGGAATGCTAATGTCAGCATACGGGACAAAAATTCCAAAATTTTGTTCTATACACAGAACAAAAAATTTATTTTTTCATAGAAATTACTGGATATTTATAAAATAAACAAAAATTTTGTTCTACACGCAGACATATTTAAATATAGGTTATGACACAAGATAACGCATGGGAGATATGGAGAAGACATTTGAGAGGATAGCAGAAATGTCCAGGCAAAGCCTGGAAAAAGCGAAGAATTTTGAGAAGAGGAGATTTTTGTTCAGTGAGATTATGAGGATAGTACAGGCAAAAAAGCACCTTATTGTTTTATTGACAGGCATGAGGGGAGCAGGAAAGACTGTGTTAAGTTTGCAGGTTGGGAATAATCTCTTGAGAGAAGGAGAGGAAGTGCTCTATATTCCAGCAGACCATGTAGCCCTTTCTGACATTTCTCTGTATGACATTGTTAAGCACAGTACAATGCATGGATATACCTATTTCATAGTTGATGAGATACATTCAAGGCCAGACTGGTCAAAGGAACTGAAGAGCATCTATGATAGTTTGGACGTGTTTGTTCTGGCAACTGGTTCATCCACAGCACTCTTGAGGAAGGGCAGGTATGATCTATCAAGAAGAGCATTGGAGATCAAGTTACCTGTGATGTCCTATCGTGAGATGGTAAACCTCAGGTTTGACAAGAACAGGACAGTATTGTCACTTGAGGAGATTCTCAGAGGGTTCAGGAATTTATCCATTAAATACAAGCCATATAGCATAATGGATTATCTGTCGTACTATTCACTTCCTGTTTCATTAGAATGTACCCCTGATATTGGCAAGGAGCTAATACTCTCAACCATTGAAAAGGTGATATACAAAGACCTACCTGATCTCTACCACTTAGATGCCGAAACAATCTATGATGCAAAGAAGCTTTTGGTGTATCTATCCTCTATAACACCTGGCGAAACCAGTATATCAAACCTTGCGCAGATGCTAGAGAATGTAGGAAAAGGCACTGTAAAGACACTTCTGACAGCATTTTCAGAATTGGGGGTGACATTTGCAGTTCCACCTCATGGAAAGCCAGGAAAGAGACTAAGAAAGAGTTACAAGGTGTTGATGACTCCTCCATACAGACATATTATTGCTAGGGCAAGGGGATTGGAGCCGTCTATTGGCACGTTGAGGGAAGACTTCTTTGTTGCGCATGCTTGTCATGCGCACTCTGTAGAATATTTCAAGAGTAAAAGGATGCCAGATTACGTACTAGATGGCAGATACATATTTGAGATTGGCGGCAGCAAAAAAACAAAACGACAGATAAAAGCGATCAAGGAAGCATATCTTGTTGCAGACACAACATACTCAGAAACAAAGATCCCTCTTCACCTCTTTGGTTACTTGTATTAGAAGGAATGCTGAATCACATCTATGAAGAACAGAGCCATAGCAGCAAACATCATAATCATTCCAATAGGACCAGATAACAAAAACATTAAAGCAAATCCCAGCGCAAACAACATTATTGCTATTTTACTTATTTTCACATGCTCTGATTTCTCACCACGCTTTATGTCCTCCTCAACCCTTTTTGATGCCTCTGTCTGCCCTGGCTCTATCTTTGGCTTTCCGAAAAACACACCCTGAAGTATCCTATCCTCTATCATCATTTATTTTTTAGTAGCAACATTTATAAACAAAAACTGCTATTAGTTGCTCTGGTGAATATCATGCTTAATCAGAAAGGACAGGCATTTGATGCATTTAAGTTGCTTATAGCAGCAGTTGTTGCTGGAGCAATTTTAGTAATCCTCCTCTCAATGATTGGAGGATTTATGCCAGTTGGCCAGGACCCATTAACAGTCATGGGCCAGGAGCTGAACAAGGTGAAGAAGGGAGGTGTTGCAAGTACATCAACAGCAGTTGTGCAGTTCCAGGAAGGTCAAGAGTATACTGCAGATGCTGTTGCACAGGAGGCAGGCATAAACAAGGGCATGGTAGTGTTCTGCTGTGAAGGAGTAGATGATCCAGATGGCAAGTGTGAGGGCTACATGTTTGATGAACATGAGGATGCATTTGAGTGCAATGGAAAGACACTAACGGTTAAACAAAATATCGCAGGAAAGGTAAGGGCTTACTGTCCGATTGGCGAGGGGAAGTGTATCATAGGATTCAAGTTGACAAGGGGCTAAGATGCTTTGGCTTTTCAGGACAATGCTGAACAAGAGGGGGGACGTTAACTGGACCCCCATCTATATCCTCATTCTGGCAGCAATAGCAATCATCCTTTTGATCTCTGTGATAAAGCCTATGTTCCAAGCAGCTGTGCAGAGTGCATCAAGTGCAGCACCATAAACCAAAACCTTTTAACAATAAGTTTATCTACAAGAACGTATATACTTTTTCTGGAATTGTTTAGGGGGGCAATATGCCAGAACTAAAGAGTCTTGGTGTGAAAGGTATAGATGACCTTCTTGGAGGGGGTATTGCTTCTTCTAGGGTAATCCTTGTGCAAGCACCACCAGGCTCAGGAAAGTCAACATTGTGCAGACAATTCATATGCGAAGGGATTATAAGGGGCGAGCCAGTTCTCTATGTTGTAACAGGAGAGCCTATCCAATCTGCGAAGGCAAAGATAAAGGAACATCTCCATAGAGATGAACTTAGAAACGCACTCTTTGTTGACTGCTATTCATGGAGAATTATGAAAAGACCACCAAGTGAGGAAGGCGTGATAGTGCTTGCATCCTTGGGAGAACTAAATGAGCTTGCAAATATCATAAAAGAGTGGTTGAAAGATCATCCTAGTACTAGAATAGTTATTGACTCAATATCAGACTTTCTTTTGTACGGAGAGCCAAAAAGCGTGTTCAAGTTTGTTCAGATATTAAGTGGCCTTGTGAAAGCAGGTGAGAGCATAGCTCTTATTGCATTAGAAACGGGGTTGCATGAGAAGAGCATTGTTTCCACAATGAACTATCTCACAGATGGCACAATAGAGATGAAGGTTGAATCAGGTAACAGATACCTGAGGATAGCACGAATGGCAGGTGCCCAGCACCCATTAACATGGGTAATGTTTTCAATGTCTGCAAAGGGTATAGAAGTAAGGATTGGCAAGTTCTTTGAATAAAACGAAAATATTATTAATAAGAATCTGTTAACCTAGCAACATGGATAAAAAGTGGTATCCAATTTTGATAACTTTATTGATTGTCTATGCTGTGGGCGCATACTTCATGACAATAAAGCCTTTAATGCCAGAGGTCAAACCACTTGAGAATACATTCCCTCTTTTTGGTTTATCCTTCCAGGCAACTGTTTTGCTTTTGGGTTGTAGTATTGTGATGTACTATACTTGGTTAAAAGGAGGCAGAAGGAATACAACACATATTATATGGTGTGCTGCGTTCTTCATATACTCTTTGTTGTTTGTTGGATTAATGCTTCAAGCATTGGGCATTCCATGGGCAAATACCAAGATTCCTTCTATATTTTTCCTGTGGCGCCAAACGCAAATCATATGGGCAGCATTGGTCTACTATGGGATTGCCCTTATAGTATTTGATGATAACAAGATGATGCGCATAATTCCAACACTAGCCATAATAATATTTGGGTATGCTATATTCGCACATGGTCTGCTTGTTGGCCCAAATGATATAGAATGGACAATGTACGGATTCTTACACATGGTCTGGATTCCTGTAAACATCTTCATTAGTTATCTATTCTACCTATACTGGAAAAGAATCGCACAAACAGCATCAGCATATCTCTCACTAGGATTTGCAGGTATTGCATTTACATATCTCCTATGGGCACCATGGCATCTAACTAGGTTCTACTTTGTATGCTTTTCATTGTACACTCTATCATTAGTTCCTGTGTTAATAGGCATGGTCATGATAAGAAACAGAACAAAGGAGCCCATACTCAGAGATGGCGACATGATATAGTAATCCTTTTAAATCCTTGCTCCTTCTATTTTCTTATGTTATATCTCAATAGAAGAGGTCAAGAGGAGGCACCATTCCAGATGCTTTTAGCAGTTGCGATGCTTGCTATGGTTCTGCCTCTTGCAATGTACCTCTTCCAGCAGTTTCAGGAGTGGGAGTGTAGAGCAAGGGTGCAGAACAACATGGAGACATTTGCTAGGGAGTTAGAACTTGCAGCCACATTAGGTGGAGGCCAAAGGTTTGTTGATGTTGACCTGAGAACATATGCATGTGGTAATTTTAGAGTTGATAACTTTACACTAGAAAAACCAACACAGGACAGATGCTTAGAGGTTTGTCATGAGCCAAACTGCTGGATAATGAGTGCAAAGTATATGGACTATTCTGTTGAGCCACCTGAGGAATCTGTTGCAACAGAGCCTGTTTGCATACGTATTCCTTTCAATGTTGAGGTAACCACAGACGAGTGTTATGGACAATACGAAAAAGTTGGTGAAGTGATCTCTACAGATTATCACACATTTGTTTTGGAGAAAGTAGGAAATAAAGTAAGGCTGTGTGAGAAACCGAAGAAAAGGTGAATTCATGAAAAAAGGTTTGGGGATGTGGATTCTCTCAAAAACAGTCATACTCATCTTTCTTTTCTCTTTGGTTATGATTATGACAATCTTTCTGAAGATATACTCGGATAAGGTTGTCTCAGATACTGCGAGGAGCTATACAACATACTGGTCAGAGGTTGCAAGCAGCGCGCTATCGTTTGAATCAAGCAGTGATTCTGTTTACTTAGAGCCAGTTATAAGGGTTAGAGAATCACAGAAGCAGTACACAGCGTTTGTTGTGAAAAGCAAAGGGAGGGAGAACAGAATAACATTCCTTTTGTCATGGGCGCGATTTGATCAGGACAAGGATTACAAGGATTACAAGACAGAGTATAGCATGAAATATCTTAAGTCATTTGAGCAAAAATACGGATATGCAGCAGCAAGTGCTTTGAACATGCCAGAAGCAATTGATGAGATTTACTTCTTCAATGTTGTTCCTGGGAGCGACCCACAAGATCCAGAATATGATGTTATACGCAATGATGAACAACCTCTTATAGCACAGCCATCAAATAATCTTGAACGCGAGACAGACTTTATCTTCTATAGGAATGAAACAGTATTCTGTGTTGCAACATTGGCAGCAGGGCAGAACATAACAGCAGCCATACGAAAGGTTGGTAGGTGTTGTTATCTTGGGGTGGAGGGCTGTGATTAAGGGTTACTTGGGCCCACTAGGTGATGATTTTCCCGCTATCTTTCCTATTGCATTAGGCCTTATGTTCTTTTTTGGTGCTATTACTATCACATACCAAAACTATGATATGAAGCAAGAGATGACAACACTCATGAGGGCAAATCTCGCATTATCCAAGGCAGTTAGAACACAACTAGAATTTGACCCAGAGTTTTGGGAAACAGCATGTAATGTTTTGGAGGATACAAAAGCCAACTATGGTGTCATGGCAAAGATGGGCATTATTGAAGTAAAATATGTGGAGGATGGAAATTATGAAACAAATCCAGAATATGAGGGTTATGAACTGGAGGAGTATATCTATTATGATGATAATGGCTACCCCAAGACAATCGAACCATGCGGCGACCTAATGGAGAAAGGAAAGCCAATACCAAAAGAAAACGATTTTGTTGTTGTAATGTACTATCCTGTAATCATAAAAGAGAGTGGCGTTAACAAACCAGTAACATTGGTGATTATGACATGGAAGGCATGAAGGGACAGGCAGTTGTGATTGATGCAATCTTTTTTATGTTAGTGTGTGGGATGGCTGCCACTGCTCTTTTCTGGGCTGGGAGCGTTTATGGAAACAAAACATATGAGGCATATAAGTACATGTACCTAAACGACTATGAGACAAGCATGATTGCAGTATTGGGTGAGATGTCATACAAGGATGGGGATACTGTGAGGTATTGGATGACTGAACTGGGCGAATACATGAAGGGAACGTTTAATGAAAGCAGCAATCGTTACACGTTATTACAGGAGAACTTTCAGAAACTTTGTGTGCAAGCACCTGCGCCTGTGCTTCTGATAGTAAGTTCTCCAACACCTGGAGCAAAAAGAGGGTACTGCCCATTTGCTGGAGGAAAATGCGAGAAGCTGTACTTTGCATGCGGCAGATTGTTAGATAATACATGGGATCTCTCTCTAAACGAGACCATACAAAACTCAGATGGCACAACCACATATGTTGTAAACGAGACAAAGTATCCGTACTATTCAAGCCCTGTAACGTCAAAGATGTGTAGTACCCTCAGATGTGAGATGGTTACCAAGATATACTACTAGCAATACTTTTATATACAACATGATTTTAACTAATGAGTGATAGAGATGGTGAAGATAGCAGATTTTTATAGGCTTATGTCACCAAAGCTTACAGTATTAGTAACAACTGTGGATGAAAAGGGAAGAGCAGAGGTAAGCCCATTTAGTTTTGTTTGTCCTGTTTCATTTGATCCTCCTCTATTGGTTTTGGCAGTAGGTCCAAACAAACATAGCTATTGGAATATCACCAGGGTTAAGGAGTTTGTTGTGAACATACCCACAGAGAAGATTTTGGATAAGCTCTGGATTGCAGGTGGAAAATGGGACCCAGAGGAGAGCAAGATAAAGAAAGCTGGGCTAAAAACAGAACCATCAGAAAAGGTTAAGCCACCAACATTATCAGAGTGTGCAGCATCCATAGAATGTTATGAGGAAGGGTCCAGAAAGGTAGGAGACCATGTTCTAGTAATAGGAAGGGTTGTTGCTGTAAGAGCAAATGATGAATATATTGACCAGAAAGGAAACCTCAGGGTGGATATTGTAAGACCTCCCTTACATGTTGCAGACAATCTATTTGCGTTTCCGTACGTAACAAAAACTGTTGAGAAAAAGGACTAACGCAATCGCTCTTCTAATGCACCAATCATTATCGGCAATAAAACAGTTGCATCTCCCTCAACAGTTACTTGTTTGGCATTTTCCTTTACTTTGCCCCAGGATATTGCTTCCCTTACCCTCGCACCAGAGAGTGAGCCATCCCATTCTGGAGCAGTTGTTATCCCCACAGCGTAATCTAATCCTCCTCTGAATTGGTTCCACCATATCACGTGGTGTTTTGATATGCCCCCTCCAATCATAAGTGCACCTGTCTTCTTTGCCTCAAACACAATATCAGAGAGATCCTGCTCATCCCTGAACAAATCTATCCCAAATCTTTTATGGTCCTGCCAATACATCCATAGCTGAGAACCAAATGCACCATCTGTTATGCCAGGAACAAAGATAGGTATCTTGTTCTTCCAAGCCCAGTAAACTATGCTATCTTTTGCTCTCTTTTCCTTTGATATCGCCTCTCCAAACAACCATATGAGTTCCTTTGTAGAGTATTGCCTCTCCTCAATCTTATTGAGAATCCTCTGCATCTTTTTCTCCAAGATTATGCCATAACTCTCATTTGGGACAAACACATTACCAAGGCGATTTATTCCTCTTTTGTGTAGTTCCCTATCATCAGCCAAAAATGTCCCATGATAATAGTTTCTCCACAATCTTGCTAGGTCATGGTCTAATGTCCCACATGTTGTGAGCAAGACATCAAATCGTTTTTTTCTCACAAGTTCTTTTATAATACCCCTCAGTCCAGTAGCAACAACACATGCTGGAAACGACAAGAATTTTGTGCATTCCTCCCTTTCCATCTTTTCAAGTATGTCCACTGCTACACCAAGCTTCTTCGCTGTAAATCCCCCAGATGCTTCCATTGCCTTTACCATCTTGTTTGCATCGTTTTCAATACGCATATCCTTTATTGCTCTCATAGAATCCTACTCCTTTATCATCCTGACAACAAACAATCCAGTGATTAATGCCACGAGATATACGACAAGTTCAATGCCGCTTTCTGGCCTTGTTGGCAATGCTGGCGGAGCAATTTCCTTCTCCTCACCAAACGCCTTTTCTGGCTTGTCTATTGCTGTCGGTTGTAGCAATGGAGGTTCGGTTCTTCCAGTTATTGGATTAAATCCATTTGTCTTGAAATTGTTGTTTACTTCTACTGGCTGACCGTTCACAAATACATAATTGTTGTTTGCCTTATCATATTTTATGGCGCCACCACTACCTTTTAGATATGTTACTAGTGCCTCTTCAAGTAGCGTGTTGCCCTTTCCATCCTTTATTGTTAGCAATGTTCTTCCTAATGAATCAACCTTTGTTTCAATAGTCCTCAATAGATTCGCTTCAACATGTGGTTTGCCCTTTTCGTATACCTTTATGTCTCCAGTCTTCTCGTCTATCTCTACTTGGTCTGCATCATATATCTCTTTCTTCCCCTTGTAGAACAGTTCAAATTTACTCTTATTTGTCTCTGGGTCTCTATAGAATCTCCATCCAGCTTTCTCATCGTCCGATATCTCGCCATCTCCATTCAGATCTTTTTCTGCATCAACCCTTGTGATTATACCCAGTTTTTCTCCACCAGGTATTCGCGTCACTTTTGCATCCAAACCTAATAGGTTACCTTTTGCATCATAAACCTCCAATGGCTCTCCTGTGTCTGAAACAAATGGAGCGCCACCTGTTGCTTCAAGCCATCTCTTTCCTGACATTACAGGCATGAAATACTTTGGAAGCACATATATGAGGTTTCCTCTCTTTACAATGGTTCCACCTGTGAATACAGCACTCTCAAAGTCATAGAGGTTATTGTTAAACCTGACCTTTCCGTTTGAAAGTACCTCTGCTCCTTCTGTGCTGAATAAGAAGTTTCCATCTATGTTATCCATTTCCAACCTGTAGTTTCCATCATAATCTACTGTTGGGTAGATTGCACCCTGTTTTGTCTCAATGACCCTCATCTTCCCAAACATTCTTTCCAGTTCTTGGAATCCTAGGGATTCAAATTTTGAGACTACACTCGGGTTTATCTTCACCCTCTCTCCTGTATTATCAACACCAACCAATGTACATGAGCCAGCAGCACCTGTATCCACTGTTACTGCTGTGTTTGGGATGATAATTGCTGGCAATTCTGTGTCCATCCATTTGAATGGCACAAGTTCATCACTGACTATTGTCTTCCCACCATACCTCAAATCATTGCCGAGCATTTCCACACACTCTTTGTCAACAGGATTGCCATTCTCATCAAGGTTACATAGGTCAATTGGCAGGTTACTTTCAATCCATTGTATTGTTGCATCTGATATGTGCGCATAATATATCTCATCAAATGCCATTCTCCCAGATGCATTTTCCATCTCCGTGTGTATGTTAAGTTGCTGTTGTGTGATCTCTCCTATGGATACATTTTGTAGGCCAGAAGCCTCCAAGAAATCTTTTACAGGGAGTTCTTCAAGTCCTGGTAAGCCCTTCAATGTTTCTGTCTGCTGCTCTGCTGCCAATACCTCTGGAGATGAATATTGGCCAACACCTATGATAGTAAATGCTTGCTCCTGGCATGTCGCAAGGTCATTTAAGCACTCCTTTCTCAGCTGCATCTTATACACAGAAAGGGCAAGAGAGCCCAACATAACAGCAGCTCCAGCAGGACCACCAGCAGCCAAGACATACTGCGACATAGTTGCTCCTGCCAATCCTGCACTCCCCAGGCTTTCTCCCTGCATACATTCTGTAAGCTTGTTATAGCATGAAGGCCTGCCACCAGCACAGTACTCAGATGTTTCATTTTCCAAGCTCTTCTTCTCTGCTTCTATGCACTTTGCAAGCTTGTCCATGTCAGTAAGCTCTGATGTCATAAACTCCTTTCCTGCGAGCATCCCATATTTTGATGTTGCATACATTCCAAGAGGCATGCCCATTATTGCCAGTGACTTTGATGCAGGAAGTATAGATGTAGGTGTCAGGAACATATGAAATGCACTGGACGCAATGAATAGTTTTGAGAACAACCCCCAACTTCCAATTTTCCATACAAATGGGTCTAATACAGTGAACACGCCAGAGAGTTGTGTTTTATCTCCATAGAGATGTGCATACAAATCAATATCATATGTCCACATGCCCATAGCAGTTAACATCTTCTTCTCTTCACCCTCTGAGCGTTCAGCCATTGTTCTAGGATCCTCTATTGCAGTAAATTGATGGTTTTCCCAGTTTCTTATCCTAAGTATATAGTATCTTCCATGAGAGGTTTCTTCCTCATCTATCTTTGTCATACCCCTTGGTTTCTCTTTTTCAACAATAATCACACCAGACCTTGGAGGATACATTACTCCTCCAAACACCAAAACATCACCAAGCGCATTTGCCTTTTGTTGCAGTGGAACCAAATTCTTGTTAACCTGCCCGACCATATCCATAAACATTGTTCCGAGTTCTCCACCAAGGTAGGACTTTGTTATGCCCCTCACAATAGAATTTGTTGCCATAATAACAATAACAGAATCATCTTTGAATATGCCAGTATCCTCCTTTGAGTAGTGCAGAGTTAGTCCAGAACCCGTTACCTCAAAGTATCCTTTTCTGAGGAAATAGTCATTTACGTAATGTAATGCCCTTGCTATCGCAATTGCCTTTGTTCCTATGCCTGTATATATTGTTCTGATAAGTGTATTAAACACGCGCAAACTAAAGGTTGCTGTTCCCTCTGCAACAGCCCTTTTCACTCTAAGTGTACTTGATGGTTTGAATAATGTTTTAAGGATGCCCCCCTGCTTCTCAACAAGTCTGGAGAATGACAATGCATTTTTTGCATCCCTTGCTGCTTGAAGTGATGCATATTTTGTGCTTTTCCCTGCTAGTTCTGTTATGTCATCAATCGCACCTGTTACTTGGTGTGCCTTGGCTACCTTTTCAATTGTTGCTGCCAGAAGAGGGTCAGATTTATACACCTTTTCTATGTATGCTTTGTATTGACTTGGACTCAGATTGTCTATTACTTCTCCAGTCTCCCTCCATATGACCTCACCATTCGCAGTTATTACGGGCCTATACACTGGCACGTTGTCATATTTATCAATCATCTTCATCCCTGTTTTCATCTCTTCCCACAGTGATTTTGCTTCATCTACTTCCCCTTTCTTAATCAGTTCTGCTATCTCCTTAAATCTGTCCTTAACTGCTGGTTTCAATGATTCGAAATTTTCGCTTTCCTTCACAAGTGCTTCTCTTCTGGTAACAAGTTTTTTGATATTCTCTGGTACTTTATCGCTTTTGGCCCAATTTATAGCTTCATCAATACTTACCTGATCTTTTGTTTTTTCTACTGCTGTCGCGTACCTATCTAATAGCGTATCATCTACATACTTTATCTCATCATCAAGTATCTTTGAAAGTTCGTCCATATTGTCGGCATAACCGCTGAATTTGCCCGATGTGCTGCTGAGGTATGCTCTCGCTTTTACCAAATCTGATTTTTTGTTTGATGTTGTCAAGGTTATTTTGGCTTTCTCAGCTCCATCCCAGACATCATCAATATCATCAGTCATCGTGCTGAGCCTTTCCATCCGTGCAGACCTTGTGAGCATGTCTCCTTCTGTTTTTCCACCAAACAGCTGTTTGAACTTTCGTAGCAGGCCGCCTTTCTTCACAGACCCTTCATATGCGCCAGCATTTTTGAATACAGAACCAAGGCCAACAATTGCTATAACCATGTCTGCCATGTCCAGTTTTTTCATCGCTGCTGTGTACATGGTCAATGCCTGTGGTAATATGAATATTGTTGTACCTGGTCCCCCAGTGGCCATGCTTGTTGTAAACTCTGTTCCCCTTACTCTGCTCTGGCTGAGGTCCATTAAATCACTTGGTAGCAGTTCCTCCTCTGGCGACAATGAGACGAACGTGCTTATGATATCTGCTTTTGTTTTTGCGCTCCTCAGGCTGTCAATGTACTCCTTTGTTTTGTCCACATCGCCATTGCGCACGCACACGTTTTTATCAGATGCATTGACAGGGGATTGACCACATATCGCGAGATTCTCTCTCAGATGGCCACCATATTCTATCCTTCCATCTATATTTGTTCCTATAAGCCAGCCATTATCCTTTTGTAGTCTATCCCCTAGCACCTTATAGTAGAAGACAGGACCATCTGCACCCATAAAATAGAAGTTATAATCATCTGCAATCTGTTGTTGTTTTGTCTTTTTTTCAATACCAAGCTTTTCTAGTGCTTGCTGTTGCCTGTAATGCTCGGCACTTGTCGCAACATCTTGGGTTACAATACCCTGTATTGCTGTTGCCTGATAATAGTTAAGTTCAGTGACATTTAGTGCATTACTTATGTCACAGAAATTATCTTGGTCTTGGGTTTCCTGGGCCATAACCCCAAATGGCCAGAAAATGCTCATAAATAGGATAATACTGAAAACGAAGGCCACATATTTTTGCATAGGAATCCCTGCCCTGTAACAATTACACATTAAAGTATATATAAACATATTGCAGAATTAAAGCACTGGTGGTGCCTCAACAATCCTGAACACAAATATGAGGAGCGCCCAGAATGCCAGGCTTCCTATTAGTGACATGAGATATTGCATGAGATGCCATGGTAGCATGGGATAACTATCCATGAGTTTGTGATATGCCTGTGACAGAGGGAAGACAAATATAGCAAAGGCATATGTTGCTGGCTCAAAGAACATTGTTAGATATTGCATCTTTATGGAGTGGTAGTACCATAGCTCAAACACAAGGAAGAGGAATGCGAATAACTGGACAAGGATAAATTGAAGAAAATAGAGAGGAGCCTTAATCTTCTTTATGACCAATGAACTCAATACAGTAGCAATGAATACAGGGATTGAGAACAAGAAGGAGATAATGAGCCAGGTCTGACTTATTCCATACTTCGCTACCATCTGGTTCAATATAATCATTAACTCTACTATCATGTTCTCAGCCATACATTGGGGAATGTTCCTCAGCTGCCTTATACTTCATCCTACCGACCTTCATCTGTTCCATCATCTTCTTCATCTTTGTCTCTATCTGTCTTGCCTCTTCCATTAATGCTTCTGTTTTTATGCTCACTCCTGTTATGTCCTCAACCTTTTCAAGCAGTTCTGCTGCTGCCCCTGGATCTGGATAACCGTGTGTTGTTTCTATGAGCAGGCTCATCGCAGGAACATTTTCAATAGCACATTTTGCCATCAATATACCTGAGACACCAGTTGTTACACCTTCAGTTATAATCTTTACACTGTGCTCTCCAAGTATCTTTTCCATCTCATCATTGCTTGCAATGCCATATATCTGGGGCTTTTCTTGGAATCCCATAGATGTCATGCCAGCAAGTGATATGATCATCTTTATCTTCTTCTGTTTCACCCATTCTATGATGGATTCAGCAATATCATAAACAGTTTCAGCAGGCACTACAAATTCAGAGAAGAGCATGACCATTTTGTTCTTTTTGTCAACATAGATGCGTGCAGGAAACACGGGCTTTCCCTTATGGATTGATGCCATAGGCGGGAACTTCTTTGATATAATGTACCCTATACATTCTGCACCCTGTTTTTCTGCAAGATAACCAACTGCGATTGTTCCAACAAGGCCAATACCTGGGAAACCTTCAACAAGGGTATATCCTGTCAGGTCCATATCCTTTGTGATTTTTATCTCTACACTGCTGACCATAATACCACACTAGAAAAAACGCACTTTTTGTTTAAAAGCCTTTACATGAGGCCACTAAAAAATAGGAAGATAGCAATGCCCAATGGAACAAGAATAGAAGCATATACCAAAGCCTTCTCCACCTCTCCTTCCTGGTATGCAACAAAGACAGAAGCAATAATGCTGTACTCAACAATGTATATCTGGTTTCCCAGTATGGCATTCTTTATGATGGCTTTTTTTAGTGAGGGAGATATCCCCATGCCGAGTTCTGCCAACCCAGCAAAGTCCATAGACGAAACCATAGATACTACAATGCCCAATACAGCAGGGACTATAATCCCTCCTGCAAGGAGCATAGTCCATCGCTCTATCAGTGCGCTGGCTTTTCTCTCACGTATGATGGCAGCAGTTCCCCTTATCTCCTCAGCAACCTCTCTAAGTGTTTTTTCTATGTGTGAACCAACCCTATAACTCTGCATTACTACATCTATTGCTCTTGATAGTGATCTGTTCTTGCATCTGTCCCCCATGTCTGAAAGTGCTTCCTCAACACTCATGCCATTTTTTATTTGGTTGCTGGCTTCTCTGAACTCTTTTCCAAGTACTGTTTTATGCTTTCCAATACTCTCAATAATTGTTTCAAGTGGAAGAAAGGAACTCATAGATGCCATCTCCATTAGGACATCTGGAAGTTCATCGTCTATTGCCCTGTTCATTCGTGCCCTCTTATATGACGCAATAGCAAAGGCAACTGCAAATGGCATTGTGAGCGATGAGAAAGAGGCAATGAACATCATAGTGCCGTTCAGTAAGGCTATTGAGAGGATAAAAGAGATGATACTTATCATAGCAATCTTTTTTACATCACTGCGCGAGTACCCAACAGAGCGCATTATCTCCTCAAGTTTCATATGCATGCAGGCCTCCTCATTCTTATCCATGCCATTATGATTATATCAACTAATGGGAATCCGATAACAGGAATCAAAAGCGCCTGTGTTGGACTTATCCCTATATCCATAAAGTTAGAACCAACAATGATAAGGGCCTGAAAGAGCGCTGGTAAAAGAACAGAGACAGCTATGAATACCAATGAATACATGACAAGTTTTCCACCGAACTCTTTTGCATCTGCATTTTGTTTTCTTACAAGGTCATTTGCAAGGCTTTCAAGGGATTGCGCTGCTTGTTCATCCCCTCCCTTTTCATAGCACATTTTTAGATGCGTGACTGCCCTCCCCACAATTTTTGAGTCAATGCGGTGCGCAAAATCATCTAATGCATCTTGAACAGGGACACCATTTTTTATCTCGTAAACTACTTCTATTATTTCATCAGATAGTTTTCCATACCCCTTACTTACGCTTTCAAGACATATCTCAAATGGAAGATTCATTGATAGCTGAGTAGCAACAGTTCTTAGTGCAATGGGCAACTCTTTTTCAATAGCCCCTGTCAATGCATTTTTTCTTATGAATGGATAATAGAAGATAAAAGATGAGATAGCAATGGTTATAACAAGTGTAATGAAGAGTATGTTATCGCTATTTGTTGTGATTATGGATAGAGGGGCCAGAAACAGTGGAAACAGGAGGAGTGATGCATAAACTATGCTCATCCACTCCTCACCAGTTAATTCCATGCGTGAGAAATACAATGCAGTATCCAACACTCTCAATAGCTTTTCTGGTGTCTTTTTTGATAGTGGGCTGAATACATGATGTATTACTTTAATCGTGTTTATCACCAAAGTTAAATGAGTATATTTGTTTGACAACATCGCTGAATGAGCCTTCAACACTATTCAGGAAATCACTCCTTCTTTTAAGCTCATTATCCAGCGAGTCAATACCAAGGTAGTTTGCAATCCTTTCCTCTATGTCTGCTTTCCTAGCTTTTGTAAGGCAATCTCTCTTGTAGTCATAGACAAAAATGGGCATGACATCTATGCTTCTATCCCTTACAACAACTTCACTTATTTCTGTTATCCTTCTCATCTCAATGTGTTTCTTCGCATCTCTGTCATACCTGTCCCATCTTCTCTGAACAACTATAAGGTCAATGGCTCCAAGGTCATCCTTTTGTATGCCTAGGTTTGCCAGCCTCACAAGTACCTCTTTTGCGTTCTTCGCGTGGAATGTTGCAATAGATCCCTTTCCTTGCCCAGCTAACATAGTGTTGATTAGTGCAACTGCTTCCTCTTTCGTTCTAACTTCGCCTACAATTAACCTATCTGGCCTCATTCTTAATGTGTCAGATACAAGTACGTTCATCCCTATTCCAATATTCTTGTTTACAACAAGACGGATGTTATGCTTATGTGGTATGTTTATCTCTGGTGTTTCTTCTACGATGATTATGCGTTCATCAAGTGGGATGAATGCTGCTAATACATTAAGTGTTGTTGTCTTTCCAGAGCCAGTGCTCCCAGCAATTATAATATTCAGGCTGCACTGCATTGCACTCCATAGAAATGCGAGGGCATCTGCACTGATTGTTCCATTCTTGATAAGCTCTGGAGGTGTGAATGGGTTTTTTCTGAACTTCCTAATAGTAAGTACTGGCTCTTTGACAACTGGGGGTATGGCAGCATGTAGGCGTGAACCGTCTCTTAAAGAAGCATTCAATCGTGGATTTTGCATTGTTATCCTTCTGCCGAGCTGTCTTGCTATCTTATTTATTATTGTGATAAGTTTCTTGCTGTTTGTAAACATGATATCGGCGTTCATCCATCCTTCGTTTCTCTTGAATACAACTATGGGTTTGTTTATTCCAATAATAGCTATTTCCTCTAATGTGTCATCATGGACGAGTTGTTCAAGTATTGAGAAACCCCTTGTCTCCATTTCAGCAATTTTTGTTATCTCTCTCCTCTGTCTTTCATCAAGAATGATCCCTTTCTCCGTGCAGTATTCATCTATGATTTCGTTTATATCTGCAACATCTGTTTTTGCGAACTCGCCAAACACTTTTATTATGTTGTCTATAAGCTTAGCCTCATCATAACTTAGCCTATACGTGTCTGTTTTGTATGTACCTTCACACACCTTCCATCCTAAGATACGTTCTATTTCCATCTCTTCATCAGTGGAATGCTCCAATGACATGTATGGGCATACCTTCATGCACTTTGGGTCACCCATGCATAAGTCGCATTTTCTGGCGTATCCATCTATTTCTATTGCGTCCCATGGGCATACCTCTGCGCATAGGCCACAGGCATTACATTTTTCTGGGTTGACACTCCATACGCCTTGTATTGCCTCAAAAAATGCATCATTTGGACAAGCTGCCACGCATGGTGCATCCTTACAATGCTTGCAGTTTAATATCTTGAGTGATACTGCCTTTTCACACACCTCAATACATGCATTGCAATGTTTACAATTGTCTACATGAAGGTACATCTTCCCTCTCCCCATTAGGCTACTATTAAATTATACAATCTACAATAAATACCTTATGGGTGCGCAGATACTATTTGGAGGAAAGTTAGGCATAACAGGTGAGGCAGCCGAACTATTGAAAAATTCAGCAGAAATGCTCAGAATCTACAAGATGGATGATGAGATTCTTATAAAACATGCAAAAAGCACAAATATCTACCCAGGGGACAGGTCTGTTAAGATAGGCAATTCTATACTATTTGTGCAGAAAGAGGTGCTTGAGACACCTATTGAGCTCTGTGTTGAGGAGGGAAAACTTGTTATAAAAAAGACATATTCATTTTGAAAATCGTATAGAGTCACCTATTTTTATCCCTCTTGCCTTTCCTGCTTTCATCTCAATAACAAATCTGCACGGCTTCTTTGGAGTTATATTAAGCGTCCATGGTTTGACATTTCTTGCGATGTCCACAACCCTGTGCTTTTCATCAAGAAATAGGATATCTATAGGAAACCTCATAAACATGGTATGTATTGATGCACCGATTCTTGTTTTTCTGTTTAGTACAAAGATTAATGCTCCATCAAAATCTTTCCTGAGCATCAATCCCTTGAATTTCTGCCAGGGAGTATGCGCGAACTCAATACTCATCTTCAGTTTTTTTCTCATATTAACACCTATGGACTTGTTCCAGGCACCTTCTTTATTGTTATGGCAGTTATCTGTGGAATGTTTCCACCATATGCATCTGTGAATACTATCCTGTCCAAAATCTTACTGCTATTTACATCTATGTAACCCATAAACAATTTTCCAGTACCTAGAGAACCATCACAGGATGATGCAAATGTTTCTACTTCTCCAGTTCCTGTCTGCCAGTCTTTATAATCAAACAAAAACCGGTCGTAAGAGTTGTCTGTGTAGTAAATGTAGATATAAGGAACAACATTTTCTGTAGCATTTTCTTGGTCTGTGTTTCCATAATAATCATATGCTGTTACCATGCATGTCCATGACTCAGAAGTATTTGTTTCATTTACAGTTATTGTTGTATAGCAGGTTGTTCCATTTGTGCATGATATCCCAGTTACATCCCAAGTTGTTCTTTGTGAGCCATCACCAAACCAAGTAACATTAGCCCTTAATGTATCACCTGGGTCTATGTCCGTTATGACCCAGGAGCAATTCAATTCATCATATATGCTTGGATTGTCTGGGAAAACATCTATACTTGTTATGATTGGAGCGTGCGTTTCCTTGTAATCCCCATATATCTCCTCAACAATTGGTGTGTCTGTTCCACTTCCATTGAGATACAGCTTAATGCTGAAGTTTCCTGAAACATCATTAAATGTTCCAGATGTTAAGTCATCATCCGTAATCGTCTTTTTTCCATAGGCGTATATCTTTTTTATCTCGTCCTCGCTTAATGCCCTGTCAAAAATCACAAAGTCGTCAATTGTCCCGTTAAAATAGTATTGTGCATACTCCGTTCTCCTTCCTATTGTTACTGCTTTTGTGTCATATGTTGGATTAAATGTTGTTGGGGTCCTGTGCGCCTCCTCGCCGTTGATGTAAATAATCCTGTTGCTGTGGTCATAGGTATATGCGATGTGATACCATGTGTCCTTGTGGAATGTTGTTGAGAAGACAACCGCATTTTGCGATGAACCATCACCCAACCTATACGAAAGCTGCCCGTAGCTTGAACCCTTGTGGTATGAGATGTGGTATCCGTTCGTTGAGCCGCCCATCTTATCCACAATAAAAAACCATTGGTTTGTGCCAGATTTGTCAAGTTCTATTGCTGGTTTCATCCAGAAAGCAATGGTAAAGTTTTGTAATCTTAGTGATGTGCTGTCTTGCATGTAAATCCTATCATTAGAGCCGTCAAAGTAGTATGCATTTCCGAACATACCTGTTGTTTGCGTTGCTCCGTCAACCGTCCCATTGTTCAATCCTTTCTCGTCATTTGCATTGCCTTCAAATCTCCAATAACTTACAAGGTTTGCATCACCATACAAATCGTGTGATAAAAATTCTATTGGGGTAACAGAGGTTATATCCTCGTCATATGTTGCCTTAACCTCCCCGTCAACAAGCCACTCAATCTTGTCTATGTAGTTGTTGCTATCCACAATGCCCTCTATTACCGTGTTTTCCAAAACCTTTTCAGATGGCATTGATATATCAGCACTTTCCCAGCTCCCAGAAGATTTATACCTTTTCCCCTGGTTGTAAAGCTCCTGTATTTCTGCCTGGCTTAACTCCCTCCTGTATATCTTAATCTCATCTATTGTTCCGTTAAAGTACTGGGTTGAGCTTCCCCTGTACCTTCCAATTTCAGGGTTTTTCCCTGTGTTTTTCATTCCTGTATATGTTCCAGAAGTGTAGCTTGTTGAGCCATCTACGTTTGTGCCGTTGAAGTATATGTGCATTCCTGTTTTGCTTTTGCTTCCATCATAGGTTACTGCAATCATCGTCCACTCATTGTTGGCAGGATAGCCATCTGAATATCTCCCTATCCTGTTCGAAGTGCTGTCCGAGTACAACCCAAAACCCAAGCAGCTGTACTTTTTTGCGTCCCATACAAGCCACTCAAAATTGCTGTTTGGAACATCATATATCCCGATTAATCCTCCACCTGTGTTTGACCAATCAGAGCTGTTTGCCCAGAAAACAACTGTAAAGGGGATGTCGTTCCCATCCGTGCCGTCCGTAAACGTGTACTCGTCCTTGTCTGGGATGCTTATGTAGTCATCAGAGCCGTCAAATAGGAATGCTCTATCAAGCCATCCGTCAATTGATGTTGCACCGTACACCGTACCATCGCCCAGTCCTGTCTCATCGTTTGCGTTGTCCTCAAATCTCCAATAACTTGTTAGGTTTGTGTCCTTTTCAGCATACGGGAAATCCAGCTCAATAGTTCCCTCGTCTTGTTCGTACCTGTCTGTTGATGTTGTCACGTTTACCTTTGTCCCAGCGTCAAAATCTGTTGTTGTTGTGATGTTAAAATCTGCTGCAAAAGCAACAGCTATCAAGATCATAACCCATACCATAATTTTTAATCTCATCATGTCTCACCCATTGATGATATGAAGTATATTCTTTCAGCATATACATGTGGTGTTTTTACAGTTTCAGCATTTGTTATGTTTAGGTTTGTGTTTCCAGATGTGCTGACATAGAATGGTATCCCATTATAGGTCTGCGAGCTTTCTGAGTACCATCCAGTATATCCACAGTTTTCTCCGAATACATCTGTGTGGAAAATATTGAAGGATATGTAGTTCTCTGATAATGCTACATAGTCTTGGTATGGTTCACTAAGCACAGTAATATCTTTTGTAGTTTCTGCATAGTATCTATGCTCAACAGCAGTAAGGGTCATATTTCCAGTTATTTCGTTGGTATCAATTGTAAAGTTCCCCCCAAAAGTACCAGATGATGTATCTCCTTGTGAGCCATAGCTAGTGGCTCTCCCAATAGCATTTGTAACATCAAGATTAACAATAGTATCAAATGATGTTCCGTTTGAATATCTCAAAAATACCTTGTACCTTACCATCTCTCCTCTAACAAACATGTCCTGTGGAAACCAGTTGCTATCATATGTTTTGATAGTGATGTTCACGCTATATACACGTAAATTTTTTTTTAGTGTGCCATTGAGTTTTATACTCCATGTTCCTTGCGTGTCTGTTGATGCTATGCTGAACGAACCATCAGCATGCCAGTTACTCAATGTCTCATTTTTTGTGTATTTCAGATTTCCGTTGGGGTCATATACACTTATGTTTACAAGGTCTGTGTCGTTTCCTGTTATTCTGTAATATACCGTGCTTCCCAGTGGAAATGCATCATTCTCATAGGCCAAGAGGTTATCCTCATAGGTGGACACCGCATAAGGCACAGTATAATCGTAGCTCATTGTCTTTTCTATAGTGGTGTCTGTGGAGTTTATACGTAGTGTACAATTCACATGGAATTGATTCCCACTTTGGCTTTCATCACATGTTATATTTGAGGCGTATCCCAGTGAGTTTAAAGTTGTGTTCATATCCTGTATCACATTGGTTATAGCATTACTATCTCCATCATATATCTTGCTCTCTAATGCCCAGCTGAGTTCGTTTGCATATTGCTCTGCTATATTGTGCGCTAATGGGCTCTCCATGACTTTTAGCTCAGTTTGTTTTGCTTGGCTTGTGTAATATGCTATCCCAACCACTATTGTAATCATCAAAACTGCTGTTATGAGGAAGAACTGCCCCTTCTTATTCAATACCATACCTGCACCAATACCCTTTTGGTTGTTTTATTTCCTCTGATGATACATCCTGCTGTTGCAATATCTGTTGTTGATGCCTGTGAATATCCTGTAGAATCCAAAACCTGTAATGTTGTCACATTGAGAATAGCAATCCTATACTTCAGGTCATACGGCACAGCATAGTTTATGGAGTTATTTATGGGCGTTAATGATGCACCATAAATGATTAATTGTCTATCCCTCCAGCTATTGCATACCATGTCCTTTATGTCTTTTGCATATCTTGATAGTACAAGGGTATTTTTCTCTGTTGCTGGAATTGGAGGAGTGGTCTTTATAAGCGTTATCAAGAGCATGAACATAAGCGTTATAGTGATAAGCACTTCAAGCGTCCTTATGAATCCCCTGTCTATGCTGCCCATACGTATATCACCCCTTCCTTGTATGCACCACTGTTCATCCTCACATAAACAGGTCTTTGAATACTTGTAATCTTTTTGATGTTTGTTGTGCATTCCCATACCTTTGCTTTTGTCCGAACTTTTATAGCAAAGTCAATACCATTAAATAGTTCCATGGTTGGACAAGCAGAGCCATTCATCGCATCCAACTTATTTTCATCTAGTATGCTTGCATATGTCTTTCCATCATAATATGCCAAACCAAAAGTTGTGTATGTATTTGTCGCATTCCAATCTTTTGGTTCTCCTGCCTCCTTCATAATCTTCTCTGAAAACATGTACATTGCTGGATACCTTACATCATTTCTCACAATGCGTTGTGTTATAAATGTTGAACCCTGAAGATACAAAACCCAGAACGCACTAATGAAGAGTGTTACTGCGATCACAAACTCTATGTTTAAGCTCCCTTTCTTCATACATTTGTCACATCCTGGAAACTTACTACATAGTGGTCCTCTGCATATTTCACACTAAACCGTATTCTTGTTTTTTCTCTTACTTTTACCTCCTTCTCAGTGATATCTATCTTACCTTCATCACATGGCCTACAGTTCAGTTTAAAGAATTCAACATCGTCACTCTTAAATCCTTTATACGGCTCTCTATTCCTCTCTTTCGCAAGCTTTGCGACAAGTTTGGCAACATCTGTTGTTGTAAAACTCTGTGTCAATTCAGTATCTGCCATTATCCCCTTTGTTGTTAATCCTGGTGTTGGGGGGACATCCATAATTGTTTCAGCAATCTTTTCAACTGGTGTTGGAGGCTGCACAAATTGGAACGCTAGAAGGGTGATAAGTACGAGTATGACAGAGTGCTTTAGACCAGAACTGATTCTACCAGTACCCATCTGCCCTGCTATGATGCCCGCAAAAAACGCCTCAACAAGCGACACATGGAATAATAGGGTCCTGAACTCATATTCTGTTATCCTTCCAATTGTGGTTGCACCAAGAAATTCACCAGCGCTTTGCATCTTAGGTATTGCTGGAACAAGCGATTCTGTAAGAACAATAATGATGAATAGAAGCAAAAGATATATCGCATATATTGTCATTGTGTATATAGACATCTTGCTCTTCCTTTCTTCTTCCAGTTCTTTGAGCTTTCTGAGGTCTGATGACACAGTTTCAAGAATTGTTGTTACTTCTCCACCTGCTGCTTGCGCTGCTGTTATGATTGCAATTGCTCTGTCAATCATGGGGCTTTCTATCCTCCTACTCATCCTCTCCATTGCGTCCTCAAACGAGATGCCCCACGAGAGCTCCAATGCAATCCTCTTAACTTCTGGACTTAAGTATCCATAGTCATTTGAGGAGGCGTTTTGTATGGCTCTTGACAGCGTCATGCCAGAGCGCTTAAACTCAGCAATATCCCTCAAGAAATCTGGGAAGTGATCCTCTATGCTATTAAGTTTTGTTCGTTCAAGGTACATATAAAATGCAAATGGAACAGATATCTCAAAGAATGCGCCAATCACAAAGATGACAAAGTTTTCTGGTTTGAATATTAATCCAAAGAGGATGAGGAAGAGCGCTATGACTGACAGAATCCAGAGTATCTTCCACCTCCTCTTCATCTTCTTCCATGTCTTTTTTATCTGCTGTATTGTTGGCATTTCCTTTTTCTTCATATTATGCGCCTATGGGTTTGCTCATTTCTATTAACATGATAAATGCAATAGATGCAAGTGGAACCCCAACATATGTTGTGAGTTCAAGGAGCAATTTTACAGGAACAGGAAGCCCACCTAAAATTCCCATGATTGCAACGAGCACAAATATCATTACTACTCCTGCAACAAATACAGTTGAGTATATCTCTGCAAACATGGAAAGCGTTTCTATGTACTTTGCTTCTATTCTTCTTTGTTCATCCATCAATGTCTTTGATTTTCCTATAAGCATCTGCCTCATGTCTCCGCCTGTTCTTATCACAGCAACAATGCTCCACAATAAATCTTTAAATTTGTGAGATGGTGTTCTCTGTGCCTCTTCTGATATTGCTGATATTGTGTCATAGCCAAAAACGATTATGTTCCTTGATATCCTCTTGCAAATCTCTGCTATCTCACCATATTCTTTAAACTCTCCCATCATTTGAAACATCACGTGTGGAGGAACACCAGTACCTGCAATTGTCGCCATATGTGTTGCAGCAAACGCGACATATTTGTCAAGGTTCGTTTTTATTGCATTCACTCTATATTGTGGGTAGATTATGTAAATAACGTACACAAGTCCAATTGTAAAAATTCCTGTTAATATCTCAAGGAAGATTATCCCTACTACATTTATTCTGACAAATGTTGCGAGATAGAAGAACATAGCAAGCATGGTTGCAGGTACAACAAGGATAAGCGTGGTTATGAATGAAGCAGCATATTCCTCTAAACTAACCTTCAGGTTTGCTTTTTTAACTGTAAGCCTAAGATTTTTGAAGATTGGGAGTATGTATTTGAGCAATCCTTTGAACAAGGCATATGAGAGCAACCCATATTTCCGTGTGAATACCATTCTCAAACCTCATAATTTTTTCAATACCTCATCCGGCGTGGAGTAATACTGTTGGATAATCCTCCCCACATCAACAAAATATCTTATGTCGTTTTCCCTCATCCATCTAAGTATCTGCGTTCTTCTCTGCAACTCCTCCCACACACTCTTTTCCTCAATTCCCTTTGTTTCTATGATATCCTGCAAAACATATGACCTATCGGATACAAACTCAAATGAGTCAGTTGCTGGGTCCCATCTAAACAATGTGTTGATTATTGGTTCATGTTCTTTTGTCAGACCAAGCACTTCCACAAGTTCTTTTACTCTTCTGACTTCTACCCCTTTTATCCTGGCCTTAGTCAATATGAGTATAATATCTAGATGTTGCAATAGACCAGGGGAGAGATTTATTGGAGGAGTCTGCAACCTGTTCATAACAGCATCAACTGAATCTGCGTGTATTGTTGCTAATCCTGTATGTCCTGTTGCCATTCCTTGGAATAGAACATATGCCTCCTTACCTCTCACCTCTCCTACTATCAAACAGTCTGGCCTTTCTCTTAATGCTGCTCTCAGTAGGTCATACATTGTGATCTCGCCCATTTTTACTCCAGTTATATCTGCTCTTCCAAATCCTGGCCTCACAACCTTCTGTACCCAATGCTCGTGTGGCAATCTTATCTCGGGCGTATCTTCTATACTCACTATCTTCGCATCTCCTGGAATAAACATAGAGAGCGCATTCAACATGGATGTTTTTCCTGTTGCTGTTCCTCCAGAAACAAGTATGCTCTTCTTGTATTCCAGTGCAAGCCAAAGGTATGCAGCCATCATCTCTGGAAGTGTACCAAAATTGAGTAAATCAATAATTGTTAATGGGTCTCTTGTAAACTTTCTTATTGTGAATGTGCTACCACGCATTGCAATGTCTTTATGTGATGAATATGTTGCCTGAACACGTGAACCATCTGGTAATGCTCCGTCCAACAACGGCTCAGCAACAGAGATATGCTTTCCGCACTTCTGCGCTAATCTGATGACAAACCTATTCAACTCATCTTCATCTTCAAACATAATATTTGTGGGTATTGATGCATACTTTCTATGATAGATGTAAATAGGTATGTTTATACCATCACATGAGATATCCTCAATACTTGGATCATGCATAAGTGGTTCTATCCTCTCCAAACCTAAGAAATCCCTGTACATGTAGTAAAGTATCTTCTGGTACTCATCCTCTGTCATCTTTATTCCATAGTCTGAAATAACCCTATCAACCTTTTCTTTAAGCACTTTCTTTATAGATGCACTCTCCTTGATCTCAAATAGGTTTACATCAAGCAGGTCAACAACAAGTTCTTTTATGAGCTCTAGATTTCTTCTCTGCTCTTCTGTTAGGAATGGTTCCAAAACAAAGTATTCAAGCCTATTCTTATCTGGATTCCAACTAAGATTTGCAAATGCAAACGGCTCTATTAATGGATACCTGAGATTAATCTTTTGTAATTCTGGTGGTCTCCACTCTACAGACATCTTTTTTAGGTATTGCCTTGGGATCTTATGTGCTTTCAGAGGAATATTCTTTATCCCCCATATGTCAATACCTTTTTCTGTTCTTTTCTCAGCTCTTGTTTCTGTCTGTGATGGCAATTCAGTTGATATCTTTGAGAAATCAATAACTGTCGGGAGTTTTTCCTTCTTTTTCTTCTCTACTGTTTCTACGTTTCCGAGGGCAAATGATTTTTTGACCTTTTCAATCCTTTTCAAATCCTCCTCAGGGCCCTTTTCCAGGTATTTATCAAGTTCCTCAAGTGCTTTCCCTATATCCCTTATCTCTAATGATTTCTTTGGTTCTTCAATCTGCTCCTTTTTTTCAACCTTTTTCTCTACCTTTTTCTTCTTTGCAAGCTTTTCAGCCGCCTTTTTTAGTAGGATTCTAGGTAATGGCATATCCATCAACATGTTATATTTATACTATACTTAGTCCCTCTTGATATATACAAACACATCTTTGTGGGATAACTTACCCTGTTGTTGTGCAATACCTCACTTGCATTCAGATATAATGGTTGTCTTGCAACAAGTGGCCATTTCTGTGATGCTACCTTCACAAATATTTGGTTATTTTTGTCCTCTATCCTAACACTGTATTGCCCCTCATGAACATCTTCTGATTGCGGTAGATACATCTCTATTGTTGCTGATTGATTTGGGCCAAGTTCTGCGATTGTATTCGCTATTTTCATCCCGACCATCTCACTCACTGCTATAAGTGCCTGCTTCTGCGAATTCTTCTTTACAGAGTCTTCAAGACTTATGACAGCATAGGTTATTGCTACTACTAGGATAAACCCAACTGCAACCCTCATTATAAATCCTATGCTCAACTGGCCTTTTAGCATATTCTAACAGTCACCTCCGGCTCTGTTCCACTGTATCCAGATTTCCTTAATGTTATCATTGCTCTGGGTCCGCTTTTTCCAATACATGTTTGGTCTCCAACTAGGTCTATGTCTGAGGTACAAATGACAATTTCAACAAATTGCGAACGCGCATCACCTGTTCTTCCTCTGTATACATTTGTATATGGTATTTTTGACATTTTCACCTTTGTAACAGAATCATATATTACTGTGCAACTTGATGTGCATTTGTCAGTGCAGTCACTCCCAACTGATGTTTCAACCTCCGATTCATACACATTTGCATTTATCTGTCCAGTATACTTTATCCAGTCCTTTGTTTCATCCACCTGCACAATGCCCTTTGGATAGTATAATTCCATTGATGTTGTGAAGTTTATGTCTCCATGAGCAACATTTTGTAGAAGTTGATCAACTGTAATAAACTGGCTCTCTACGTTGTGAGCAATAGGTCTTTCTCCCAACCTTGTGAGTTCATAGTTCCCCCACGTATATGCAACAACAGAAAGCACAACAACTATTGCAAGTATCATTACATAACTCATTGCAGAGCTAATCCCTTTTTGCATACCGCTCACTAACCTTTTTAAATACAGCTGCATGTTTTATAAGGATAACGCTTTAAAAATATGCCAAGGTGATATAATGGATGAATTTGTTGAGTTTCGTTTTAGAGTACTTGAATTAGCGTACAAATACAATAAAACAATAAAGGATGTTCTAAACGATTTTGCAAGCATACGCATAGAGAAGGTAGAGGACAAAAAGAAGAAAAAGAAGTAACTATCTCACAGGCTCATATCTTTTGTGTCCTACTCCAATTGTGTGTACTTTTACTGCATTTGTTGTATGGAACAGCAGATATTTTGTTCTACCCCATTTATGCATTCTCCTTGCTGAAACGTGTACAATAGAATCCCTATTATACCTAATGTTACCTATATGCTTGAGCCTTTTTACAAGGTCTAGGTCCTCGCCAGCTATGATATCTGTGTTAAACCCACCAACCATATCAAATGCCTTTTTCTTGAATCCCATATTGCTCCCAGCAGGCACATCCATCCCTAGTAATGCCATTGTTTTCATGTACAGGGGCATGAGCGTATATGCAGCAAGCGTATCAATGCTAGTGCCATCATATGGTACAACATTGCCATAGACACAAACATATCCATCCTCAAGCGAGGAGTACATCACATCTATCCATTGCTGCTCTAGTATGGCGTCTGCATCTGTAGATAGGATCACCTTCCCCTTTGCTTTCTCACATGCCTTCTGCCTTCCAGCAGCGATTGTTGGCTTTTTTTCAACAACAAATTTTACTCCATATTCTTTGCAAATATCTTTTGTCATATCTGTGCTCCCACCATCTCCTATAATAATCTCAAAAGAACCCGAGAACTGCTGGTTTATCAGGCTTTCAAGGCAATTCCCTATGTACTTCTCTTCATTGAGCGTTGGGATAATCACAGAAACATCCATACAATCCTAATCTTTTTATTTAACCTTCTATAAAATATTTAGCTACTAGGTTCTGTGATCTATATGTTGGACTCTATTGCATTTATCCCAGATGGAAACAGGAGATATGCCAAGAAATACAATATCAGTTTAGCAGAGGCATATGCAAAGGGATTCAACAAGGTCAGGGAAGCATTAGATTGGAGTTTAAATACAAAACCAAAAATAAAGGAAGCAAGCATATGGGGTTTGTCAACAGAAAACTTGCAGAGGGACGGCAATGAGCTATTTATCTTTCTCAGATTATTGCGCATGAAACTCAAGGAGCTTCTCAACGAACCACTTATAAAAGAGCATGAAGTCAGGGTCAAGTTTGCTGGGAGGATATACCTTCTTCCAGATAGCATACAAAAACTTGTTTCAGAGGTTACAGAAGCAACAAAGGATTACTCACAATATACTATAAACATCTTTTTGGGATATGGTGGAAGAGCAGAGATTATAGATGCAGTCCAAAAGTTGATAAGCAAGGGGCTTCCTGTCACAGAGGAAAACCTGACAAAATGCCTCTATGTTCCAACATCTCCTGACCTGATAATAAGAACAGGCAATACACAGCGTCTTTCTGGGTTTATGCCATGGCAGTCCGCATATTCCGAGCTTTATTTTTCAGAGAAACTATGGCCAGAATTTTCTGAGTCAGATTTTGATGAAGCTATTGCAGAATATAGAAGGCGTGAGAGAAGGTTTGGAAGATGATCATAAAAACAATCGTCATTGCATTGGGTGGGAATGCACTTATACGGCACAGTCAGAAGGGAACATTAGAGGAACAACTTGAGAACATAGATGACACAATGGAACAAATTGTTAAGTTGATAGAGGAAGGTTACGAGATTGTTTTGACCCATGGCAATGGTCCGCAGGTTGGCGCCATACTCATACAACAAGAAGAAGCAAAAGATAAAGTGCCAGCAATGCCTTTGGATGTCTGTGGTGCAATGAGCCAAGGGTTTATAGGTTACATCATACAAAAGGCATTAGATAATAAACTGAAGGGCAAGAAGAGCGTAACAACAGTTGTTACTCAAGTACTTGTTGACAAAAATGACCCAGCATTTCAAAACCCAACAAAGCCAGTTGGGCCCTTTTATAGTACACCAGAGCCATTAAAAGGTAAGAGGTATGTCCACATACCAAACAAAGGCTATAGGAGGGTTGTCCCATCACCCAAACCCATGGATATTGTTGAAAGACAGTCTATCATAGATCTTGTAAAAAAAGGAGATATAGTTATAGCTTGTGGAGGAGGCGGCATACCCGTCATAAAAGAGGAAGGCATCTTAAAAGGTGTTGAGGCAGTAATAGACAAAGACCTAGCAGGTGAAGTTTTGGCACAAGCAGTTGGTGCTGATTTGTTTGTAATCCTAACGGATGTTGAAAACGTTTGCTTGAATTATGGTACGCCAGATGAAATAAAACTCAACAATCTGACCTTGGAGCAAGCAAAACAATACATGGAGGAAGGACATTTCCCGCCAGGAAGCATGGGCCCAAAGGTTCAGGCAGCAATAAATTTCTTGGAGCATGGAGGACAGGCAGTAATAATAACCTCTCTGGATAAACTAACGCAAGCAATCAAAAGAAATGCTGGTACCTACATAACGAGGTAACAACCCTTTTCCCTTCGCTGCGCTCAGGCAAAAGCGTTGACGGAAAAGAACCCTTTACAATAAACGAGGTGATCTCATGAAACATTTGTTAACAGCGTCCTTTATGGGGCACCCATGGTTCCCCCTGGATACCCTGGGAATCCACACCCCCTCCTTTACAATAAACGAGGTGATACCATGAAACATTTGTTAAACATTACAGACCTGAAAAAAGAAGAGATTTTGTACATAATAGACAAAGCCATTGAGATAAAAAACAATCCTGAGAAGTATGCAAAGTCGTTGGAAGGAAAGACTTTGCTAATGATGTTTGAGAAACCATCTCTCAGGACTAGGTTATCATTTGAGACAGGCATGACACAACTCGGAGGCCATGCGATCTTCTACAGCTTCAAGGATTCTCCTCTTGGAAAGAAGGAAACAATATCAGATACAGCAAAATGTGCATCTAGATTTGTGGATATCGTGATGATTAGAGCATATAAGCAATCTCAGATAAGAGAATTTGCTGAGAACGCATCTGTACCTGTAATAGATGCACTTTCAGACATGGCTCATCCATGCCAGATTATGGCTGACCTACAAACAATGAAGGAAAAGGGAAAGGACATAGAACACATGAAGCTTGCTTACTTGGGTAACGGAAACAACAATGTAACATTTGATCTAATGAGAGCATGCGCTGTTTTGGGATCAACCTGCTATGTTGGTTGCCCTGCTGACGAAGAATTTAATGTACCAGAGAGCGTTTTGGATGAATGCTCTAAATATCCAGGAAAGATAGTAGTTACACATGATGCAGAAGAGGCAGCAAGGGATGCAGACGTTATATACACAGACACATGGGTGAACTATGGTATTCCAGTTGAGGAGCTTGAAGAGAGAGCAAGAAAACTAAAGCCCTATCAAGTGAACCAACACATCATGTCATTGGCAAAGCCAGATGCAATATTCATGAATTGCCTTCCAGCAATGCGTGGCTATGAACAAACAGCAGATGTCATAGATGGGCCACAGAGCGTAGTGTTTGACGAGGCAGAAAATAGGTTACACGCACAGAAGGCAATAATGCTGTTCTTACTGGGCAAGCTTTGATAGTATGTACTCAGCTTCTTCATCAAATGATGGGAGTGTTCCAATAACCAAAGGCTCAAGGCTTTTCCACATCCTCTTTTTTTCTTTCAATTTGTTTCGGAATGTTGTTGCGTTATAGTCACACCTTCTCTTCAGTCTGTTAATGTTCGGTATTGCTCCTCTTTTCAGGAGAAAATACAAATCATGCACATCCCTAGGTTTATCCCTTTGGATAATGGCACATATTTTCCCTTCTGCAATAGCATTTAGTGTAAGGGTTTTTATTATAAACGAAGGGATATCAGGATATGGTGGAAACAGCATTTTCTCTTCTGTTTCATCCTCTTCCTCAATCAAGATTTCAATAGATATGATGATATTTCTCATGTTTGGCGCGTCTATTTTTGTTTTTACTCTCAACATGTTTTTTGTCCTTTTTTGTTTTAACACAGTGGTATTAAACCCTCGCAATCTCAACTCCCTAATCAAAAAAGGGATTAATTCATCACTTATCTCTTTACAAGAAAAATCTAAATCTTCAGAAAATCTATTACCGCCAAATAGTTTCCAAATTGCAGTTCCCCCCTTGAATACCAAATCTTTAAATCTTGTGCATAATATTGAGAGGATAACATCTTGCAAGTAATCCTTCCTTATTTGATCCAATGTTTTCAATCCACGTATATGTCCATATGCTTTTAATTCAGATTGTGTAAGCATTTCTTCACCTCTTTCCTAACTTCCTTGCTTCGCGAGAGGGTCGCATACTCCATCAATAGTTTCTTATCACTTGCCTCTAACACATCTGATAGTTCTTCTATTGGAATTTTCTTCAAGTAAATTGCATCAATTACAATCTTTTCAGGTCTTGCGACTGGAATCCGTACGTCTTCTCTTGGGATATACTCATAACCGTACATCATGGACGGCTTAACAACATGAAAGAAAACAGGCGTGCCTTTGAAAATTATTTTTGTTTTATATCTTCTTCTTGATGTTATAACCTCCACCCCAAATGGTATTTGGTCTGTTAGGTTTCTTATCCTCATTGCTGACCATAATGATATGTAAGATGGTTCAGTCAGGTATGGTGCCACAATTAGTGGATCCTCATATATCGTATATTTATCCCTCTCAATACGTAATACCTTTTTACCTTTCACCAGGATATGTAACCTTTTCTTAGCATATCCATATGGAACTCCTAGGTCTACAAAATCCTTTAGTGTAAACACTGGTTTTTTTAGTACTTCCTCCTCTGCTTTCTTATATTTTACAATAGGCATGATGAAATTATAGACCTTTTTATATATAAATCATGCAGGTTACCTTCTTAGGTAACTTACATGTTTTCACCAATCCTAAATGCTTCCAGGTTTTCTTTTATCATCCTTGGGGAGCTTGCCTTTATTGCCTTCACCCAGCTTTTTCTTTTTATCGGCATAAACCGTGAGGCAAAACCCAAAACAATAGTATTTCCTAATACTACTTCTCCAAATCTCTCTTTTGCAATACTATGTGCATCAAAGACAAACAATTGTTTTGCAAATGGTTTGACCCTCTTTTTTATCTCATCAATCTTTGGGTATGGCAAATTCAAAAGGTTTGCGTATACTGGCATATGTGGGAAATCGTTTATAACAAATATCGTTTTTTCTTTTCTTGCATAATATGTTGCTCTCACTGCTTCCAATGGTTCAAATGCTAATACAAGGTTAGCATCACCCTGCATGATTCCAGGTGACGATAGCTCACCTTTGTCCCCAAACCTAACAAATGTAGGAATAGAACCACCGCGTTGTGCTAATCCATGTAACTGCACACCTCTAACATAATAGCCATCGTAGTTTGCAGCCCTTGCTATCATTGTTGCTGCTGTTAACACACCTTCTCCTCCAACACCTATGCATAATACATTATACCTCATTTTTTCCTCCTCGGTCTTATTGCATTGTAAGGACATATCTGCATGCAGACAGAGCATCCCCAACAAAGATCTGGATCAATGACATATTTAGCCTCTTCATTTGGTTTTTCTCTGACTTCCATAATTGCAGGACATGAAAAATGATCAGTACATTCACTACATTTCATACATTTTTCTTGGTCAATCTCAAATGTTACAAACCTAACATCTTTTGCTCTCAGTTTCCTTTTCGTAAGTAACCTACACTCTCCTCTGCTTACTAGAACCCTCAACCCTTTCCTTTCTTTTAACTCTTTTAACCTTTCGATCAAATCCTTTTGATTAAAAGCATTTGCTACTCTTACTTCAGCGCCCAATGCCTTTGCGACCTCTTCTATCTTTATAGGGGTTACTGGCTCTCCCATTCCTGTGAATCCCGATCCAGGATGTGGTTGATGTCCAGTCATTGCTGTTATCCCATTATCCATTACAATGACCAATGGAGCGTTTCCATCATTAAATCTTAGGTTAGCAATACCAGGCATGCCAGCATGGAAAAACGTGGAATCCCCTACAAAAGCAACTACTTCCTGGTTGCTGACCTTCTTTATACCATGCGATATGCCCAAACTAGCACCCATACTTATAACAAAATCCTGCATCTCAAATGGTTCAAATATGCCCAATACATAACAACCAATGTCCCCAGCATATATCGCCTTGTCTCCAAATACCTTTTTCACAGCGTAGAATGTTGACCTGTGTGGACATCCTGGACACATTACAGGTTTTCTTGGTGCTAGCCCCCTCAATACCTTTTCAACATCCTTCCTATGTTTTCTGAAATCAGGGACCTTCTTCCCAAACACCTTTCCAAATGCTGGCATCAATACTTCAACGTTATACTCTCCATATCTTGGGAGTACATCCTTTCCATGGATAACCAATTTTGGATTAACATCCTTTGCAACCCTCACAACGAAGTTTTCTATTATGGGTTCAAGTTCCTCAACAATCAACACAACCTTTTTGTCCCTAATGAATGACTCAATTTCTTTTTTTGGTAATGGATGCGTCATCCCAAGTTTCATTATGTGTGGATTGATCTTTAATTCATGCACAATCTCTTTTACGTATTCAAAGCTTACTCCATTTGTTATTATTCCTACTCTGCCTTTTCCTTTCAACACCTTTGTCAATCTTCTGCCATATCTTTTTTCAATTTTCATTAGTTTCTTATCAATCCTTTTGTGCATTTCTTGGAGGTTGGGCCTTATATTATAGTACCTCCCGAGGTCTTTTACAAACCTCCCTCTTGTTTTAGGTTTCTCTATCTTCCCAAGTCTTACTGTTCCTATTGAGTGACTAACCTTTGTAGTTGTTCTCAGGAACACAGGGATTTCGAATGCCTCTGAGATCTCAAATGCTATCTTTGTGAAATCCAGTGCTTCCTGTGGATTGCTCGGCTCAAGCATGGGCATCCTTGCCATTCTTGCGTAGTACCTAGTATCCTGTTCGGACTGTGCAGAGCTCCATCCCTGTGGGTCATCAGCGACCATTATCACCAAACCAGCTTTGACACCCACGTAAGCAACCGGAAGGACAGAATCACTAGCAACATTCAAACCAAAGTGCTTCATTGCGGTCATTGCCCTTACTCCAGACCATGCAGCTCCTGCAGCTGTCTCAAATGCGACCTTCTCATTTGATGAGTATTCAAACTTAATCCCAACCTTTTTGGCTATTCTTGATAGTGTTATAGGTACCTCAGAGCTTGGGGTTCCAGGATATGCAGCAAACACACCTACGCCAGATTCTATTGCCCCTCTCGCAATTGCCTCATTTCCAAGCAGTACAACCTTTCTTCCAGCCTTTTCCAAAACATCCATGAGAAACCAGAAGCAGTTGATTTATTTAAATGTTGTTATTTTGAGTTCCGCAAATTCATTGTTGCTAAATTCATCAAAAAGTAATCTGAGTAAGAAATCAAAAATAATGGCGTCAAGATGATAGAGAGGATAATTGAGGATATTAGGGAAGAGTTAGAGATACTTAATAATGTGCGTGAAGTTACTTATATAGAAAGATAGAAGTGAATCAGAACTAGTGGAGAATGGGAAAGAAAGTCAAAGAGAAGTTGGAAGAAAAACAAAAAGCTAGAGAGATTTGATAGTTAGACAAGTCAGCAATTTTGGTAGTCTTACTACATGGGCATCAGCGCACAGGTTAGTTGCAACACTCTGGGCAGCTTTTTAAAAAGAAAAACTTTTAAATGCAGTAAATAACTTTAAATAAACGTAAATAGTGATTATGAGTAGTGCTAAAATGGGAAAGAACGGGGTTATGTTATTTGTCGATTCTGATATTTATAGGGAATACAAAGAATATTGCGAAAAGAATGGTTTAATATTGTCAAAGAGGTTTGAAATCTTTATGGGAAATGAACTAAAGAAAAATCAAAAAGAGGTTAATTAGTATGGTGACGTTACTCGAAGAGATGACAAAAAAGAATAATTCGCTTTTGTTAGATACCTCGTCTGGTAATCTACTCGTAGCTCAAACTTCAAGCTTACAAAACGATATTCTCACTATATTTAATAATCTTGCAGAAGATCCCTCATGGTCATTTGAAAATCTGTCTAGAAAAGAGACATCTTATGCAACACATGGTTACCATAGGTATCCAGCTAAATTTATCCCACAATTAGCAAGAAGGTGCATTGAGGATTATTCAGCTGAAAATGAAATTGTCTGTGATCCTTTTATGGGTTGTGGGACAACTTTAGTTGAAGCATTAATAGCTGGAAGAAGAGCAGTTGGTGTGGATATAAATCCTATAGCATGGTTGATCACAATAGCCAAATCTGTTCCAATAGAACCTAAAAAACTGAAAAAAGAAGTTGACAAATTACTATCAGATATCTCAGCTTTTATAGAGTTTAAAAAAAATAGAATAAAACCACTGAAAGAGATAAACATAAGACCAGTAATTCCTAATAATGAAAGAATAAAATATTGGTTTCCGCATGAGTACATAAGAGAAGAATTGGGAATTATCCTAGGGAGGATTAATGAAATAAAAGACCAAGATATCAGGAATTTTTGTCTGTGCGCTTTTTCCCAGATTTTAAAAAATTGTTCCGTGTGGCTGATGAAGAGTGTTAAGCCAACAAGAGACTTGAAAAAAAAGCCTGTTGATCCATTTCAGGCCTTTAAGAAACATATAAATTATATGGTAAAAGGCAATGAAGAGCTATTTAGGTTAATGCCAGAGCACGTAAAGCAAAATTTGAAAAGATATCTAATTGCTGAAAGAAGAGATGCAAGAGATCTGCCATGTAAATCTGATTCTGTAAGTTTGATTGTTACATCTCCTCCTTATGTTACCTCTTATGAATATGCCGATTTACATCAATTAACTGCTCTCTGGTTGGGATATGCTAAAAATGTGGCAGAATTTAGGGAAGGATTTATCGGCTCAATATACAAAAGAACCTCTATCCATGATGGAATAAAAAGCGAGATTGCTAAAGGAATAATTGAAGAGTTAGAAAAGAAATCAAAAAGAGAAGCAGAAGCGGTAAGAGATTATTTCTTTGAAATACAACAATGTTTTGAGGAAATGCACAGGGTTCTAAAACCTGGCGGAAAAGCCTGTATTGTAATAGGAAACACAGAATTAAAAAAAGTAAGTATCTTGAATGCTGAAGTATTTGTGGAGATTATGCTAAACATTGGCTTTAGGGTTCATAAGATAGTCAAAAGGAGAATTCCATCAAAAATATTACCTTCGACCAGAGATTCGAAAACAGGAAGATTTACATCAAATCATAAGGCAGATAGGTTAGCCTATGCATATGAGTATATTTTAGTTATGGAAAAGTTATGAGGTATTAAAATGAAGTTTGAAGACCTAGTAGAGTTGTATGAAGAAAAGAAAAAGAAGCATGGGGCTGGGGCATATAGGCATATATCTGAGTTGTTAAGAGAGGCCAAGGAATTACATAAAAAAGATTGGTTAAAGAAGCCGACACCGAATAAAGACCATGAACAGTCTTGGAGAGCATTTAAAGGAAAAAATTTTGAGAAGTTGATAATCTACATAATAAAAGATGAAGTTGAAAGTTTAGGATTAAAAGTAGTTGATGGGAACACATTGGAAAGAACAAACAGTAGAAATCTACCAAGAGAATTAAGCCAGGTAAAAAGAAACCTTCTGGTGGATTATGGAGAATTTGGTTCTCATTTGCCAGATGTTGACATTGTCATCTATAATCCTAAAACACTAAAGGTAATTGCTGTTATTTCAAGCAAAATCACATTAAGGGAAAGAATCGCACAAACAGGTTATTGGAAACTGAAATTAATGCAAGATGAAGTTACTAAGCATGTTAAAGTATTCTTTATAACACCTGATGAAGACAGAACTCTGAAAATTAGAAAACCTGCAAAAAAAGGTAGGGCGATAGTTGAAGTTGACACAGACGGAAGCTATGTAATGAGTGAGGAGGAAGTTGAAGAAAGCGATAAAGTGAAGATGTTTGATAAGTTTATTGAGGACTTAAAGAGGTTGGCAAATGGGAGAGGATAAACCTATTTTACACCCAACAACTTTATGGGATTTCCATAAACAAAGTTATGGCAAAACACCAAAAGGAGACTGGAGATTTAATGGAGTCACTCCTGCAGGTGTAATCTACAATCTGATTATGAGATATACCAAACCGGGGGATTTAGTGGTTGATCCAATGTGCGGAAGTGGAACAACAATTGATGTCTGTAAAGAAGAAGGAAGAAGAGTTATAGGTTATGATATCGTACCCACAAGGTCAGATATAATTCAAAACGATTCTCGAAAGATTCCGCTATCTGATAATTCTGTTGATATGGTCTTTGTTGATCCTCCATACGGAGATAATGTGAAATATTCTGATCATCCTGAGTGTATAGGGAAAATTTCTGCTGAAAAGGAAGAATTTTATCAAGAATTAGAGAAGGTTGCCAAAGAAATATACAGAATTTTGAAACCAGGAAAAATTGTTGGTTGGTTAATTGGTGACCATTGGAGAAGGAAATCTGGGTTCATTCCTGTTGGTTTCAAAATTTATCAAATGTTGGAGAAATATTTTGAGCCTGTTGATATTATTCGTGTGGTAAGAAGGAACCAAAGATCAAACACAAAAATTTGGGAACAAAGGGCTCTAAAATATAACTTCTTTTTGAGAGGATTTAAGTATTTGTTTATTATGAAAAAGTCTGTGTGATAAAATGGCTGATACAAAATATTTCTTGCGAATATAATACTATTTTACATTTTCGTAAACTACTTTAATGTTCCTTCTGAAATTTGGATATTCATTATTGGAGCTTTGTTAGGATTTCTGTTTATAGGCAAAGTCTATACGTTTCGCTCTTATCTATGGTTTTTATCTTTTTTATAATTTTCAAGTTGAACTTGAGGATATTTGGAAGATGGTTGTAAGATTACTCGGTCACATTGGGCACGCTTTGATTTACTTCGTGAGTTTTGCAACTAAAACTTCTTACAACCACAATATGTTACATCAGCAATAAGTTTACAGAGCCTTATCTCAAATACTTCAGATACCTACTGAGCTTAAACATTAATCCTGGCCTTTTCATGATCTCCATAATCATTTTTGTAGGCCTGTCCATGTCTCCATATTGCTCTATAATATGTTCAATTCCTTCCTCTTTCCCGATATGAAATAGCTCATTATAATCAGTATCGCTCATGGTATCTGCAGCCCTTCTTATCTTTAGATGCATAACCAACTCTCTCTCAAATTCCTCTCTCCATGTCCTCTCATACATTTCTAATGGCAAATCCCTCCCTATTATATTTCCCAAAATCAGCCCACAGAATCCACCAATGGCTATGCCTCCCCCAGTTGTTGCCTTCACTTGAGCAGCAGCATCCCCTACAAGCGCAATGTTCTGAAATGCCGTTTTTTTATTGTCAAATACAGGAATCAATCCAGCACTCTCATTTTCTTGTTTTGCTTTTATGCCCCTACCTTTTAGGAATCTCATCAATGCATCCTTTGGATTACCTTTGTTTACTCCTATTCCTATCCTTGATATCTTTTCATCTACGGGGATAATCCATGCAAAGAAACCAGGTGCAAAACTCCCAAAGAATAGACTAACCCTATCCAGTTCATGTTCATATCTTGTCTCTATTTGGTATGCATAGATACACTTATGTTCAACTCCGACACTTTTCGCAACAGATGATAGCGGCCCATCAGCACCAACAACTAACTCATTTTCAAAAACAAAATGTTTATCCCATCTCCTCCCCAGCACAATTTCAGCACCTTCACTTTTTGCCTCTTCAGCAATTATCTTGTCAAATAACCCTCTATCAATTACATACGCTTGTGTTTCGTTCCTTTTTACTTCAATTGACGTCCCGTCCGGGGCATAAAGAAACGCGCCCCTCACCTTGTTCAACACAGAATCTCCATAGTCAACGTTCAAGTTATCTAGTCCCTTCTTTGATACGAGACCTGCACATTGTACTGGTTTACCTATCTCTTTATGTTCTTCAAAAACTCTGACCTTTTTCCCATGATGCGCAATCTCTTTTGCGCACAGTAATCCAGCAGGTCCCCCTCCAACAACCGTAATCATTTTGATACTTCCTCTCTAACCATTTTTGAGAATTCATCAAGCAGTTCATCAACTCTTTTCTCTGATTTTGCTTCAACTGTCACCCTTATCTTCGGACTCGTATTTGATGCCCTTATGAGTACCCATGCATCATCAAAGATGATCTTTACTCCATCAATTGTCAACACGTTTTTGTAATCACTCACGCATCTATCCTTCAATCTTTCAATTACATCAAACTTCTTTTCATCTGCACATTCAACCGTCACCTTCTTTTTTGGATAGTTTGGCAATTCTTTTCTCAACTTAGATAACTTCTTTCCAGTTTTGTGCATGACTTCCATCAATTTGAGGGAGATGAGAAGCGCATCATCAAATAGGGTATACTCTGGCAGAACCATATGCCCACTGTCCTCAAATCCCAGCAGCGCATTCCTCTTTTTTATCTCCTTTATCAAGAAAGTATGTCCTACTCTTATTCTCACAACGTCTGCACCAAGAGGTACCAGAATTTCTTCAACAGCCATTGAACAGGGTACAGTCGCTACAACAACTCCTTTTCTATCCTCAAGCATCTCCTTTGCTATTATCATCCCTATCTGTTCAGCACTCAAAAAGAAACCTTCATCATCAATAACTGCAATTCTATCCACATCTCCATCAAATCCAATACCTATATCATATCCGTTTTTTGTTTCTTCAATCAATCCTTTTATGTTTTCAATCTTCATGGGGTCACTAGGTCTTCCTCTGAAGTAAGGATCAACCTCGCAGAATAACATCTTTGGCTCAATCCCAAATGCTCTGAATAAGGATGGAGCAATTAAGCAAGCACTTCCTCCCCCGCAATCCAAAACAATATTTGGTTTTCCAATTTCAAGATGCCTTTTCATGAATGCTATATACCCATCCTTAAACTCTATGTTCTCAACAGTTCCCTCGCCACTCGTAAATACATCCTTTTCTATTATATCGTAAAGTGCCATAATCTCCTCTTCACCCATTGCCTCTCCGTCACCATAGTATACCTTCAGGCCATTCCATTCTGCTGGCAGATGCGATGCTGTTACATACGCCCCTACATCCTTTCCAAGCTCCTTTGCAGCTAGCAATGTAACACCAGAGGACGTTTTTCCAACATTGTAAACGTGCATACCTGTGCTCACTAAACCCTTTATCAATGCCTCTAATAACCTATCACTAGATATCCTAGTGTCACTCCCAACAACAACCTCTTTCATTCCCTTCTCAAAGAGCAGTGTACCTAGTGCTTTGCCTATAAACTCCATCCCTCCATCAGTAAGGTCCTTATCATACACCCCTCTAATGTCATATGCCCTAAATATATGTCTTGGTAGCATGGGATCACCTACTTTATCTCATCAAGTAATAGAGATAGATGATGTTTTGTTGCATCCTCAACACCTTCTGCCATTATAACGCTTCTCACCAATTCCTTTTGTTTTTCTGTTAGACCGAAGTTCTCTGCATATTTGTATATGGCAAAGGCAAGATTTGATACAAACTTCTTGCTTTTAAGGATGTCTGTAATCCTTTTAAAATGTTCTTCTGTAAGCTCTCCTCCATTATTAGTATGCTCATATATTGCCCGTGAAAGATTTTCCCTAACCTTACCTTGCGGCATCTTTTCAATAGTTTCAAGTATCGCATCAATACTCTTTTGTATTGGCTTTTTTTCAGCTATCCTTCTTATTGCATCTGCATGTTTTTCTGGGTTTTTTTCCATCTCGCGCAAATGCCTATCCACTTTCCACTTCGTTACACGTTCTTCAAACACGTTATGCCACCAATGCTTCTTCTAGCTGGTTTTTCACCTTTTTTGGGATGTTTCCATCCTTCAACATATCAGCAATCGCTCTTCTCTCATTTTTATCAAGTCCAAACTGTTTGGCATGTTTTAACACAGCAAGTCCCAAATATCCCTGTGCATCCTCATTTTCAACAGTTTTGATAGAAAGAATAATACGGAACGCATGCCTTTTTGGGTCTTTCCTCAATCCACGTATATGGTGCGGAATCCCAACCATCTTTTCAAATAATGGCATAACCTTCTTTTCTTTTTATTGCATAAAAACATTTACTCTAGTTGTACTACTCCATACCTAAATACATGGAAATCCGTAAGCCTTTTCTGTTCACCGTATTTAATTACTGAATCCCCGTTAAGTTTTGGGAGATATAACCAGTCAACAGCTTTTTTAAGCTTGCTGACCTCTGCCTCGTTAAACCACTGTTTTCCACACCTTTTGCACCTATACTCATGATACTGCCCTATCACCATGTCAAATGCCTTTACTTTCACTATTTTCTCTACAGGTACAGAGCCACAGCTACATCTCATTTTATTACCTCCTATTCTTGGCTGGGTGGTTTCATACTTTTTCATACAAAATTACTCATAACTTATATATATACCTTTTCATACAAATTCATACCTACTATTTTTTGGGTGTTTTCATGGAAGAACAAAAAGAGAGGGTAACAATCACCTTGCCGACATCTTTATTGAATACAGTAGATAGTCTAGTAGACGGGAAGGAGATAAGAAACAGGAGCCACGCAATTGAGAGCCTAATATTGAAGGCACTGCGTGCAACACCCGTGGACACAGCTTTTATCCTGGCAGGAGGTGTCAGCCCAAAAGACCCCTATGGGGCAAGGCCCCCCCAAGCAATGATAAAGGTAAAAGGAAAGCCTGTGGTAGAATACACCCTAAATTGGCTAAAGGACCATGGCATAACGCATGTTATATTCGGAGTAGGAGCAAAAAATACATCTCTCCAGGAATATTTTGGAGACGGAACTAATATTGGCCTATCAATAGAATATTCACTTGAAAAAAAACCACTGGGCACTGCGGGCTGTCTCTCACCAGTAAAGGACAAACTTACAAAAACATTTGTTGTGGTATATGGAGACATACTAACAAGATTTAATCTAACAGATATGATAAAATTTCACAAGAAGAGAAATGCAAGCATAACCATTGCTCTAAAAAGTGTAGAAGACCCCTCCTATTACGGCGTTGCAGAACTTGAGGGATATAACATTGTTGGGTTTGTTGAAAAACCAAAACAGGACGAGGTAAAAACACACATGATAAATGCAGGAGTGTATGTCATAGAACCACACGTCCTTGAAGATGTTAGTCCACCATGTTCAATGGAATTAGAACTTATTCCAAAACTTATAGAACAAAGAAAGGTTGCAGGGTATCCTATATCTGGCCCATGGATAGATATAGGAAAACCCGGAGCAGTAGAAATAGCAGAGAAGATAGTGTGAGGGATAACATGAATATATGCATGGTAAATCCGTTCTTCATTCCGTACATGGGAGGTACAGAAAAGCACGTGTATGAAGTATCAAAGAGACTTGCAAGGAAACATAATGTCACTGTTTTAACGTCAAGATTGCCAAAAACAAAAAAAGAAGAGGAAATAGATGGCATCCATATAATAAGAACCCGTTCCCTCATCCTAAAAAAACTACCACACCCTCTCCCTCCACCAATGCCTGTTGCTCCACAGATGTTTCTCAAAATAAAAGAACAAGCAGCATTGAATGATGTTGTGCATTTTCATAACAGATTTACGTATTCCCCTATGGATTTTAAGGTAGTAAAAAAGGAGGGCAGCAACTTATGCATGACCCTACATAATTCACGACCAAAGGGTATAGATAAAGCAACTGATTACTGGGGAGGACTTTATGATGACGTTATAGGAAAACGCATGTTTTCTCAAGCAGATAGAATCGCTGCTGTCTCAAGGGCGACACTTGAGGAAACACTGCCAAAGCGCTTTTGGAGAAAGGCACAGATAATCTATAACGGTGTAAATCTAGAACACTACAATCCAGACATAGACGCTTCATCTGTAATAAACAAGTACGGCGATTACATCTTTTGTAATTCCCGTTTGGTGAAACAAAAGGGACTTGAATACCTCATGCGAGCAATGGATGACATCCAACAAAATTTGGTCCTTTTAGGTAGGGGACCATTGGAGAAAAAACTCAAAAAGATGGCACCAGATAATGTTATATTCCTAACAGAGAAAGTGTCAGAGCAAAAACTTGTTGAGCTATATGCGGGCTGCCAACTTTTTGTTCTGCCATCCCTCTACGAACCATTCGGAATGGTTTTTGTTGAGGCTATGGCAATGGAGAAGCCAGTTATTGGGACATCAGTTGGCGGAATCCCAGAAATCATCACAGAAGACTGCGGCATCGTAATAGAACCAAGGTCTTCATCTGCTATTGTTCGTGCAGTAAACACTATCCTTGAGGATCCAAAAAGAGCGAGAAAAATGGGAAAAGCAGGGAGAAAGAGGGTCAAGAAGTATTTCACGTGGGACCACACAGCAGAAGCATATGAGAAATTTTATAAGTATCTAACATGATAACAAAACATTCCTTCCCTTTGAGGTGATACCATGAAAGCAATCATTTTAGCAGGCGGATACGCAAAACGGTTATGGCCATTAACTCTGTACAGGCCAAAACCCCTTCTTCCAGTTGCAGGAAAACCTATCATAGATTATATTCTGAGCAACATCCGAAACGTAAAACAAATAAACAAAGTATATGTAAACACCAATCTTGCGTTTGAGCATCAGTTTAAGGAATGGGCAAAAGACAAAAAGAATGTAGAGATAGTTATTGAGCCAACGCGTAGTGAAAAAGAGAAACTTGGCTCCATAGGTTCAATAAACTATCTTCTGAGACAAAAACGCATAAACGATGACTGCTTAATCATTGCTGGCGATAATCTACTAACCTTCTCACTCGTTGATTTCTTTAATGCCTACAAAAAGAAACCACTTGTTGCGCTTTACGATCTCGGAACACTTGAACATGCCAGCAAGTACGGCGTTGTAGAGGTAGACCAGGATTTAACAATAACAAACTTCTGGGAGAAACCACAGAATCCCAAAAGTACATTGGTAAGCACAGCATGCTATCTATACCCAAGAGCAACATTAAAACTTTTTAAAGAGTATTTAGCTCAGAAGAACAATCCAGATTCTCCAGGATACTTTTTACAATGGTTGCACAAGCGCACAGAGGTAAAGGGATTTATCTTCAAGGACGAGTGGTATGACATAGGAAGCAGGGAGTCATATATAAAAGCAAGTATCTCGTTTATGGGAAACAACAGCATGATAAGAGGCACTGTGACAAATTCACGTGTGAGCAAGTCATATGTTGCCGAACATGCACTAGTAGAGAATTCAAAACTCTATAACACAATTGTTCTAGAAGGAGCAAAAGTAGAACATTGCACACTCAGGAACTGTATCGTTGATTCAAATGCAGAGTTGAGAAACCTAAGATTAGATGATTCAATAGTTGGAGCACATACAAAACTTATCAAGAGGAGGTTTTTAGAGAGGATATTATGATCTACTCCATTGGACATATTGCTTTAGACTATGTCTTTTCTCTCAAAGAGTTTCCACCCAATCACAGTTCAAGACCAATTGAAGATTTTTCTGTTAGATTTGGTGGCGGAGCAGCAAACCATGCATATACCTGTGCAAAACTTGGTGCAAAAGTATCACTTGTATCTGCTGCTGGTTCCGATTTTCCTGGGTCAGATTATGAAAAACATCTAAGGAGAGTAGGAATTGAATTAAAACACGTTAAAGTATTCAGAAAGGACATCATGCCGAGGGCTTACATATTTAACGACAAAAACATGCATCAACGAACAATGTTCTATTGGGGAGCTTCTCGTTTTTTTAAGAACATGCCTATACCAAAACTAAAGAAAAAAGCCATAAAACACATTGCCGCTGCTGATCCTTCCTTCAACAAGAGACTTGCATCCAAGTATTTTAATATCTCCTTTGATCCTGCTAGGGATTTAGTTGCATATTCTGGAGGCGATCTAAAACACATCCTCTCTTCGACAAAATTCCTGTACTGTAATAAACATGAACTTAGAGAGATAGTAAGGAAGACAAGAATTAGAGCAAATGAGCTTGCTGACTATGTTATTGTTTCGCATGGTGCAAAAGGAAGCATGATACTCCATAGGACGCACAGGATAAGGATCCGACCATATACCCCCAAATCAGTTGTAGATCCAACAGGCGCTGGCGATGCATATATGGCAGGTTTTTTAACAGCGTTTGAGAAAGGATATGATATAGAAACGTGTGGGAACATAGCATCGTGTGTTGCAAGTTTTGTAGTAGAGAAACAAGGACCACAAGATGGCGTTCCTACTTGGAATAAGATGAAACGGAGGTTAACACATGAACAAAGCAGAAACAGGTGAAGGGCGTATTCAATACGTATCAAAATTTATGCCAGTACTCTCTTCCATAAAAAAAGAGTACAGCAAAAGAAAGCCGTTCAAAGGCATACGTATCGCAATGGCGCTTCATGTGGAACCAAAAACAGCATTTCTCGTGCGAACATTAGAAGCAGGTGGGGCAAAGGTTGCGATTACTGGATGCAACCCACTTTCAACTCAAGACGATGTTGTTTCTGCTCTGAAAGCAAGCGGAACAAAGGTCTATGCAAAATATAACCAGACAGATAAGGGATACTACAACTCATTACACAAAATACTTGATATAAAACCAGATGTTGTGATAGATGATGGATCTGATCTTATATCCCTCATCCACAAAGAGCGTGAGGAACTCATTCCAAATATAAGAGGAGGATGTGAGGAAACAACAACTGGCATAACGCGTTTGAAGGCCATGCTAAAGGAAAAGAAACTGAGGTTTCCTGTCATAGACGTGAATGATGCGAACACAAAGCACCTTTTTGATAATTATTACGGAACGGGTGAATCCACACTCACAGCAATCCTGTCGACAACAAACGCCATGATCTCTGGAAAGAATGTAGTTGTTGCAGGATATGGTTACTGCGGTTCTGGAATTGCAGCAAAGGCGAAAGGCCTTGGTGCCAATGTAATCATAACAGAGGTAGATCCGGTCAAAGCATTAAGGGCAAAGATGGATGGCTTTACAGTAATGCCTATGAAGGAAGCAGCAAAAATTGCGGACTTTATCATTACAGCAACAGGTATGCGTGACATTGTGACAAAGGAGCATTTCAGAGTAATGAAAGACAAATGCTTCTTAGCAAATGCCGGGCACTTCAATGTTGAGATCAATGTAGAACAATTGGAAGAGATCAGTAAATCCGTAGAACAGATCACACCGGATATAAAACAGTACAATTTAGGAAATAAAATATTGTTTTTACTTGCAGATGGTAGACTTGTCAATCTTGCATCTACAAAAGGATTGGGACACCCAATGGAAGTTATGGACATGAGTTTCTCCTTACAAGCCCTATGTGCAAAGTACGTTTTAGAAAACAAACTTCCTATCGATATCATTCCAGTACCACAACAAATAGATAACAAGGTCGCAAAGCTAAAACTGAGGGCAATGCACATACGAATAGATAATCTCTCAAAGCAGCAGAAGGCATATAAGCAAGCGTGGGACATTGGGACCTAGCTAACCAAGCTTTTCTGCCTCTTTTTCTGCCCTTTCTTTTATTCTTTCTTCCCCTCTCACCCTCCTATTTCTCATAATTATCTTTCCATCTATAATAACATCTGAGACACAAGAACCATCAGCAGAGTAGACAATATTAGCCATTAAGTCGTGCGTTGGTGTCATCTGCGGCATTTTTAAATCTATTGTTATAAGATCTGCAATCATTCCCTCTTTTATCTTTCCAGCATTATACCCCAATGCCTTTGCCCCATTAACTGTTGCCATCCCAAACACTTCTTTTGTGGGCATGGTCATCGCATCTCTATTCCAAACCTTCTGTAATAATGCTGCTGCTTTCATCTCCCTAAACATATCCAAACAGTTGTTACTTGCAGTGCCATCTGTTCCCAGTGCAATCAAAACCCCTGCTTTACGAAGTTTTTTGTATGGCAGAACACCAGAGGCAAGTTTCATATTTGAGACAGGGCAATGCGAAACTTTCACCCTTCTTTTTGCTAGTATTTTTATATCCTTTGGAGTCAACCAACAACAATGCGCAGCAATAACATCCTTTCCCAAAAACCCTATTGAATCCAAATATTGAACAGGCGTTTTTTTGTGCATCTTCAAACAATCCCTGTTCTCTTTTTCTGTTTCACTTATATGTACATGCCCTAAAACCTTCTTCTTGTTCATCATCTCTCTTGTCCATAAAAACAACTCTTCAGAAACAGTATATACAGCATGCGGCGCAAGAACAGGTTTAACCAACGCTCTCTTCTTTGGCCTCACCTCTTTCAGAAATCTCTTGGCCCCTTTCTTTTCCTTTTCTGTTTTTTCTGGGCCTTGTATATCTATCATAGCATATGAAACAAATGCTCTCATCCCCATCTCTCTTGCTGCTTTTGCAGCCATCTCAGGAAAGAAATACATATCATTGAAACATGTTGTCCCAGATTTAATCATCTCAAGAATCGCAAGCTTTGTCCCCCAATACACTGCTTTTTTTGTGAGCTTTGCTTCAGCAGGCCATATCTTCTTTGTTAGCCAATCATGCAAAGGTAAACCTTCACCATATCCCCTTAACAATGTCATCGCAGCATGCGTGTGTGTATTAACAAAACCAGGTAATAACGCCTTTCCTTTTGCGTTTATCACAACATCAGCATTCTTTTTTTTACCTATGCTCTGTATCTTATTCCCGCTGATATAAACATAATCTACATTATACGCATTCTTTATGAGTATACTCATCTGATCAACTCCGAAGCAATCCTTTCATTTCTTTCCAAATTTTTCCTTACGGTTTCCATCATCTTTTCATAGGTTGGTGTACCAGAGATTCCGTTAGCATAGTTGTCAACAGTACAGACCATTGCATAAGGTATCCCTAGTTCTTTTGCCAGTGTTGCTTCAGATGCAGATGTTTGTCCAACCAAATCCGCAATTTTAGCTATTGCTCTGATTTCTGCCTTTGTCTCATACCTCGGGCCCTTGAACTGGAAATACACACCTTTTGTCAGCGGCTTTATCCCTATTCCTCTAATCTTTTTTATTACAATCTTTCTCAATTTTTCATCAAGGCCAGGAGTGATATGCTTTATCTCCCTATCAAAAAAGGTAACTGGATTAAAATTTATGTAATCATGTGGAACAACTATGCTTCCTGGCTTTATCCCCTTTTTCAGGCTCCCCGTAGATGAAATAGAAATGATATACTCTACACCACTCCTCTTCATCGCCATTATATTCGCCCTATGGTTTATCATGTGCGGGGGCCTATTCCCAAAATGCCTATTCAAAACAAATGCATTATCCACCACAAAGCCTTCAATCGTTCCATATCTCGTTTTCACTGTTTTTTTCTTCCCTTTGCTAAATATGTCAGACCCAAACAGAGCAGTGCCAACGATCAAACCAATCATTACAACTCAACCCCCGCTTCTCTCAGTTCTTTCTCCAACTGTTCTGGTGAGATATATTTTATTGTTTTTATCTTGTGCATCTTCGCAGCAGCAATGTTCTCATCCCTATCATCTATGAATATGACTTCCTCAGGCGAAACCCCTCTCTTCCCAAGCTCTTCCAGTAATGTCATATATATCCCTCTTTCAGGTTTTCTATATCCTGTCTCAAAGGAGTTTACACTAAAATCAAACAAATCCTTCCATCCATGCTTCTCTGCCCTGTACTCATACCATTCCTTTCCAGCATTTGACATTGCACCGATAAGGTATTTTCCTTTCAGTTTTTTAGCAATATCCAGTGCTCCATCCTTCTTTGTAAGCAACTCTCTATACTTCTTTTTCAGAAGATTGATATCTGCTTTCACTCCCAATCTCTCTGTCACTTCTTTCCAGAATTCATCCTCAGTAATGTTCCCCCTCAAATATCTATGCCTCTGACTCCTTACAACCCTATCCAACTCCTCTTTTTCAACACCAAGTATCTTTGCATATTCATCTAAAAACCGTTCTCCCCATTCATCTGAGTCAATTACTCCACCAATATCAAAAACTATTGCCTTAACCATGTTGTCCCTCCTTTAATCTCCAATATATCTTTGTCCCCCTCACTCTTCTTTTCACCCTTTTCCAATATTCCATATCCTCAAGTGCCTCAAGTATTCTTATATCCGGAAACTTGAGATTAAACTTCATCAATGCATCCTGTATCTGCTCTAATGTCCTTTCTTTACCGTCTTTCAATATCTCTGTGATAAATGATACCAGGTCTTCATGTACCATCCACGGATATATAATCCACTCCCATTTTTCCAATTCCTCTGCATAATAGTCAGGAACAAACTTGCTCCTCTTTTTGTGCTGTAACACCGCAGTTCTTACCTCTTTCGGCTTCAGCGTTTTCAAGTACCCTACTGCAACCTTCAAGCTCTCTCCAGTATCTGTTAGATCATCTACTAGAAGCACTCTCTTTCCCTTCAAATCAACTCCATCCAGCCCATGCGTCAACTTTGCTTTATTCGTTATCTTTCCAGCTATGCCCCAATGTTCCATCCTTATGCTCACAAGGTTATTTATCATCAATCTATCACATATCATACGTGCGGGGATCACTCCTCCTCTTGAAATCCCTACAACAATATCTGGTTTGTATTTACTTCTCTTTATTTTCGTAGCAACCTTCTTTGCAAGCAATTGCGCTTCTTCCCAACTGACAAGCTCACATCTAGTTTTCATAACTCTTCCTCCTCACTTTATGAAATAATTCTTCAGCAAAATCTAAATACTTATCCAATTCATCATACTCAAATTCTTTAGAGTACATATATCCTCCTGCATGGAGTTCATTGGCAATCTTTATATATGTTGAGTAGATATCTTTTGTTATCTCACCCTTTTTCAACAATTCGTCTCTTACAAGAAATTGAAGCGCAAGCCTCCCTCTAAACTCTTTTTCTCTGCCAGGATACCTAATCCTCTTAACTCCTTTCAGATACAGCAGTGCTTCTAATGTTGTTTCCACTGCCCTAAATATCTCTTCTGCTGCAGGAAATAACCTGTTTTCCAACAAATTCTGATGCGCAGAGTTTAGGAATTGTTGTGCTTTATTCATACACCACTCAAATAATTCTTTTCGGTTTTTTTCCATACAACACCTCACCCTCAGTATGCACCTCAAGCATAAATGGATCTCCCTCTTTTACTCTTTTTCTGTATTCTTTTTCGCTTAAGATAATCGGATAACAATTGACCCCATACTTGTCAAACAGCTTGTATGTAATAAACTCCAATAATTCATCTTTTTTAATATCCTCTCCAACTATCACAATATCTAAATCGCTTGGTCTTTCTATATAGTCTTGACTAACTTTCTTCCTTCTGACACTTCCGATCAGTATGACACACTTTACCTTATATTTTTTTGATACATGCTTTGCTATCTCAGAAGCCATATCTCTATATACCTTATCTAAATCTCTAAATAATCTCCTCAATATTCCATAAAGAAAATGTTTCCTATTCAGCGAATAAAGCTTTGTTTTTCCACTTCGTTGTACCACAACTAATCCAGAGTTTATCAAATCTACGCTTTGCCTATTAAGCTCAGAGAAAGATACCCCAGCCATACTTGCTAATTCTTTCTCACTAGTACTCTTCTTGTCATTTGTGAACAATGCTGCCAGTACATTAATCTTTGTTTTTGTCCCCAATATCCTGTCAAGATACATAAAATCACTTTTCGCTTTTCCGAAAATATTTTCGCTTTTCCGAATTTAAATGTTTTGCATCCTATATGCCTTTAATGTATTCTTCATCAGCATAGCAACAGTCATTGGTCCAACGCCACCAGGTACAGGTGTTATTGCCTTCACCTTTTCTTTTACTGCATCAAAGTCTACATCCCCAACAAGTTTGCCTTCCACCCTATTTATGCCAACATCAACCACTATTGCTCCTTCTCTCACCATGTCTGCCTTCACTATTTTTGGTTTGCCAACAGCCACAACCAAAATATCTGCTCTTCTTGTATGCTCCTCCAAATTAACTGTTTTTGAATGACACACTGTGACCGTACAATTCTTTTTCAAGAGCATTATTGCCACAGGCTTTCCAACAATATTACTCCTCCCAACAACAACTGCCTCTTTTCCTTTTAACTCAAATGGTTCTAACAACTTCATGATCCCTGCTGGAGTACACGGCTCCAAGCAATCCATACCCAAAACAAGTTTTCCCATATTTATTGGGTGAAAACCATCAACATCTTTCTTCGGATCAATTGCCTCTAAAACCCTCTGTTCATCAAGGTGTTCTGGTAGGGGTAGTTGAACCAGTATCCCGTTAACTTCCTTATTTCTATTTAATTCATCAATCAATTCCAACAATTCCTCCATAGAAACGCTTTCAGGTAAGTCATGCCTCACAGATTTTATGCCACATTCTTTGCATGTTTTCTCCTTCATCCTTACATATACCTTTGATGCTGGGTTCTCTCCCACAAGTATAACATCAAGGCGCGGCGTCATGCCTCCTTTCTCTATCTCCTGTTTAACCTCCTCTCTAACCCTTCTTGCAACCTCTTTACCGTCAATAATCAGCATATCTAACCTTATACCTAAAGCAATTAAAAAACTTCACTATTTCCAATTCCAGAACCTTCTACGCAATATAACCTCTATCCCCTCACTTTCTACTGAAAAACCAGCACTTTCATACGGCTTTCTTGAAATATCTGTCTGCGAGAATTGGCCAGCCAACTTGACGTATGCACTATGCCATCTCCTACCTGCTTCTAATGTCTCATTTTCCCGTTCTAAATCACTTACGACTCTTCTCAGTAGTTCAGTAGCAACTCCTTTATTTCTGTGTTCCTCAGGAACCCATACATGCACCTCTGCCATCCTTATCTCTCTCCCATCTTTTACCCCCGGCTTTTCTATAATCCAGGCATACGCACCCGTGTGGTGCTCCCATCTATTTCCTCTGCGTTCTATTGGCATCTTTTCACCTCATAGTCATATGATAAAAATAATGCAAATTCTTCCCCGCTATTACTATAATATCTATCATTAAATCCACATACTCTAAATTTATTTTTCAAGTATGCTCCAAGCACTGGACTCATAGATGGTGCTTCTGCCAATAGTGACCTATACCCTTTTCCTTTTACATACTCCACTAAGAACCTAATAATTTTTGTGGCATATCCTCTCTTTCTATACTTCGGATGAACAAATACATTCACAATCTGCGCTGTATTGTTCCACTCGTGGTATTCTAATCCCGTAAATCCAATAATTCTCCCTTTTTCCTCTACAACAAACATCTCTGCTATGTCACTCCAGTTTCTTCCCTTTTCGTGAAAATACTTCCTATTAAGTCTATCAATCTCTTTTATACCCTCTTCATTAGCTCTCTTTATCCTCACTTTACCACTCTGCTAAAATTACAGTGAGATCATTTTTAATTCTAATGTTATTTAGCCTATTCCTTTACCACAAATTTTAAATTAATTCTAGCATAAAGATTATTAGTGATTTTTATGAAAGACTGGCTCTTCAAACAATACTGGCGCATAAATCAAGCAAGGAACGTAATCTCCCTATTCTTCTGGATAGCAATGTTCGTTGGTATCTGGGTTCCTCTTATCCAGATAGTAATTCCATTGAATAAGTGGATACTCTCCATAATTGTTGGTTTGCTCTCTATAATCTTTGCCCTCTTCTTAGGTTACATCTGGGATACACTAGAACTATGGAAGGCAGATACCCAGCAAGCCATAAAGCGCACTGTTGCATATACAGAACCACTGGAAAAGGAGAGAAGGTATCTCTATCCGTTGCTTATAGAAACAGCAAAAGCAGTTGCAAAACTAACGAAAGACAAAAGGCTTAAAAAGAAGATTGAAGAGGTTGAGGAGTGGATTGCCAAACAGAAATATTGACTGATGTATATGCCGCACACAGATTATCTAAGGGTTATGGCAAAGGGAAGTATAATAGCATTTATAGGTATTGTTTTTTCTAGACTATCAGCATTCTTATTGAAACTTTTTCTAGCAAGGAACCTAACTATATCAGAGTTTGGTTTGTTTTACCTAGCAATGGCCATCATCAATTCAGTTCTTTTATTCGGTATTGGTGGGTTTCCACAAGGGCTTTTGAGGTTTATTTCATTTTATAGCGGCAAAAGAGATCTAAATAGCCTAAAAGGGACGTTTGTTGGAGGCATGAAAATTATAATTCTTCTTTCAGTCATTTTCTTGATAACAATAGTAATGTTTTCCAAATGGTTAAGTCAGAACATATTTGATATGCCTTCTCTTGCCCCCGTCTTAATAATACTTGCCCTATCTTTACCTCTTAACGGAACCTTTTTGGCCATTATGGAAACTTTTACTGCACTTAAAAAGCTAAAATTCGTCACCTACTTTGATGGCATTCTCCTAAGAAGCTTACAAATAATTTTTGTCATAGTGTTTGTATACCTTGGGTTTGGGATAATTGGAGTGGCGATCTCAGTATTACTTTCTTTCATTTTTGTATTAATAATTTCGATTGTGGCATTAAAGAGAGAGGCACCCTATTTGTTTGAGAGGAAAATTAAACCCCAGTTTCATACTAAGGAATACATCTACTATTCATTGCCTTTATTTATGGCAACTAGTTTAGTTGCGATCTCTGAACGACTTGATATCTTTATGATAGGGTTATTTAGGAATAATACTGATGTGGCATTATATACCATTGCCCTTTCAATAACTGCTTTCATCCCTATATTTTTGGTCTCCTTGGGAAAAATTTTTGCCCCACACGCATCTGAATTATTTGCTAAAGGTGATTTGGAGGGGTTGAATACATTGTATAAATCCATTACTAGATGGCTAGTGATTATAATATTGCCTCTTTCCAGCTTACTATTTTGGTTTTCTAAGGATGTACTTATCTTTCTTTTTGGTACACCATATGCAAATGCATCTTCTGCTCTAAGGATACTTATAGTGGGGTATTCCCTCCCCTCTCTTATGGGTGGCGTGAATACCTTGCTATTAATGTCTGGTAGATCCAAGCTTACACTACTAAACAATTTTCTTGGATTGATCAGTAATTTTGTACTTAATCTTCTACTTATCCCTATGTGGGGGATAGCCGGAGCAGCCATTGCCACATCATTTTCTATGGTGTTTGTGAATTTATTGGGCCTATTTCAACTAAAACGATTCTTCAATTTAAATCCATTTTCA
>JAGGYF010000012.1 GCA_021162685.1 Candidatus Iainarchaeum sp.
CCCCTGAAACCTGCCCAATCCAATGTTACTGAGGCAACTGCTCCTGATTGCGATATAAATGAGATATGCCCCTTTCTTGGCATATTCATCTTATACCATGGCAAGAAGAGCGTGTTTACATGAGTATATGCATCAAATACACCAAGCCCATTTGGTCCCATTACTGGAATCTTATATCTTGTAGCAATGCGCCTACATTCTTCTTCTAGTTTTGTGTTTCCTATTTCAGCAAAACCACTGGCAACAATTACAACTGCTTTAACACCCTTTTTCCCGCATTCTTTTAGTAATGCAGGGCATGTTGGTGCAGGTGTAGCAAAAACAGCAAGGTCTATTCTTTCTTTGATGTCAAGTACGCTTTTATAACAGGGCACACCCATAACTTTATCATAGTTAGGATTTACTGGATACACTTTCCCATGAAATGCTTTCACAAAATCTCTGAAAATTGCATGTCCAACCTTGCCTGGTTTTTCTGATGCTCCTATCACTGCTACGGTTCTTGGTTCAAAAAAATAGTTGAGGTTGAATCTCATCGCTTCACCTCTCTTATCATCCTGACATCAACAACTTTGGCTCCATGTTCATCAACAAATACAGGATTTAAGTCCAGCTCTACTATGTCTTTTCTCTTTGTGTGAAGCTTTGCAATCCTAATAATGATATCTGCGATGGCATCCATATCTACTGGCTTTCTTCCTCTTGCTCCTGCAAGTAATGGGTACCCCCTTATCTCCTTTATCATCTCTTTAGCGTCTTCCTTTGTTATAGGAGTTATCCTCACAGATATGTCCTTTATAATCTCAACAAAGATTCCTCCAAGGCCAAATATCACAACCTCACCGAATTGTGGATCTATCTTTCCTCCTATAATCACCTCAACACCAGTTGTCTGCTCCTGCACTATAATACCTCTGACGCGTTTTCCCTTTGCCTTTCTCATAAGCTTATTATATGCTGTCTTCAGCGCTTTTTCGTCTTTGACCTCTGTTATCACGAACCCTTTATCACTCTTGTGTACAATGTCTGGAGAGTCAATCTTTAAAACAACAGGGTATCCTATTTCGTCTGCAAATCGCAGGGCAGAATTCAACGTTCTAACAACCTTTGTTTTGGCTACTGGAATTTTATACTCCTCAAGAAGCTTTATTCCATTAGAAAACGATAACTGTTGCCTTGCCATATCTCTGCTTAGGAGCCTAAGCTTTATAAATCTTGCTTTAATAATAAAAAGAGCTGATTTGTATGGATTTGACATTTTTGGGTTCTGCAAGGGAAGTTGGTAGAAGTGCAATTCTGATGGAAACAAAAAAGAGTAAGGTATTGCTTGACTATGGCGTAAAGTTAAATGAAGAGTTATCACAGTTGCCTTTGCCTGTACATGGCTTTGTTGACTCTGTTGTATTGAGCCACGCGCATCTTGACCATTCGGGTGCTATACCTTACCTCTTTAAAGCAACTGAACCAACAGTGTATGCAACACCCTCTACTATTGAGGTTTCAAAAGTACTCCTAGAGGATTCTATGAAGATTGCAGATTCGCGTGGGCAAGATTGTTTTACTCGTTCTGATTACAAAAGGATGCTTAGGAATATAGAACTTGTTCCATATCATGTAGAAACACAAGTAACAGATAACATTTCATTTTCCTTTTCTGATGCAGGCCATATACTCGGAGCAGCAATAACGCGGTTGCACATAAATGATAAAAAAGAGATAGATATGGTGTACTCTGGTGATTTTAAGGACACAGATACAAGAATGCATAAGGGAGCGAAGATGCCCAGCAAAGCAGATGTCTTAATAGTGGAATCAACATACGGTGATAGAGAACATCCAGATAGAAAAAAGTTAGAGAAGGAATTTGTAGAGGAGATAAGGTCAGTTATTGATGTTGGTGGAACAGTCTTATTGCCATGTTTTGCTGTTGGTAGAACTCAGGAGATAGTAACTCTGCTGTATGCCAACAGATTAGAGTGCCCTGTTTATATGGATGGTATGGGAAGTGCAATAAGTGAGATATATCTTGAGCATGCAGAACTCCTGAGGGACTATGAAGAATTTTATCATGCAATGAAATGGGTGAACTGGATAACGGATAGGAAACAGAGGGAGAAGGTATTTGATGAACCCTCAGTAATTGTGTCAACAGCAGGGATGCTTACAGGCGGTCCAGCAGTTGGGTATATACCAGAACTTAGGACCATAAAGAATGCAGCAATATTCTTTACTGGGTTTCAGGTTCCAGGAACCCCTGGTAATAGATTACTCAACGAGAAAGTGTTTGATTACGAAGGGTTTGCAATGGATTTCAGAGGATTTAATATAAAATGGTTTGATTTTAGTGCACATACTGATAAGAATGGCATTCATAAATTTATCAAAGCAGTTGATCCACAACTTGTACTTATAAACCATGGTGAACCTGAGCAAAGTGAGGCATTGCGTAAATGGGTTGAGGAAGAGATAGGTTGTTATGTCTTTACCCCAACATTAAGAGAGAAGTTTGGATTGGAGGATTTTGTTTGAATTCGCGTTTTTGTCCTAAGTGCGGTAAAGAGGCAAAGCATTTCATACACGGTTTTTGTATTGATTGCTATCTTGAAGACCATCCAGAACTTGTGTATATTCCTGATAGGATAGAGGTTGATTCATGCACTCAATGTTTACGTATTCGTGTTAAAGGCAAATGGATATCTGGAAGGGAAGAAAATATAAAAGAGCTTATAACAAGCAAGATAAAAACAGACATCAGCAGCCCAGATATTTCAATTTCTTTTCATGATGAAACACCGAAGGGCGCAATCTATCGTGTGGATGTCAGGGGGAAGATTGAGGGAGAGCCAGTAGAGTATGAAAAATATGTTGAGATAGTATACAACAGGAAAGTGTGTGATATATGCGCAAAGAAGGGGAGCACATATTATGAAGCGCTTGTGCAACTCAGACCAAAATCCAAAGAAGTAGACATAAAGAGGATGAGAGAAGCGTTTAGATTTTTAAGGAATGAAAACAGAGCGATCATAGCTGAGGACAGGAAGGCAGAGATATTCAGATTTGAGAACGCAAAAAATGGTATAGACATCTTTTTTGGCTCTCAGAGAGCAGCAAAGATTGCACTTCAACGCCTTTCTCAAAAGTATGATGTCAGTATAAAAGAAACATATACCCTGGTTGGCATTGATAAAAAAACGGGCAAGAGAAGATATACTGTAACATATAGTGTTAGGCTTTGATAGGTGCAAACTTAAACCCATAGTGTATGATTCCGGTTTCTCCATCTTCTGATACCCTTCTGAAATGCATCTCTACTGGCATTCCTATTGCTATCTCATTTGGTTCTGCATCTACTATCTGAGCTGTTATTTTGGGTCCTTCATCAAGTTCTACAATTGCGAGTATGTATGGTGCATACCTCTCAAAGCCTTCCAGAGGAACATGCACAACAGTGTAGGTGTAAACCTTCCCTTTCCCACTGAGTGTTGCTTTTTCTATTCTCCCCTTTCTTCTGCAGTCTGGACAGAAGCTTCTTGGAGGGAAAAAGTATCTTCCACATGTTGCGCACCTTGTACCTTCTAATCTGTACCTTTCTGGTATTCTTCTCCATATCATACTCAAACTTTTTCTATGTGGCATAATATCACCTAGAGAATATATGCACAACAGCTGTTGCACCACTACCTCCAACATTGTGTGTTAGCCCAATTTCTGCTTTATCAACCTGCCTTGGTCCACACTCCCCCCGTAATTGCATTGTTATCTCAACAGCTTGTTTCACTCCTGTAGCACCAACAGGATGACCACATGCTTTTAGTCCGCCAGATGTGTTAACTGAAATATCAGAGTTGAGGTCAAACATACCTTCTTCTTCTGCTTTTCCACCTTCCCCTTTTTTCACAAATCCTAAATCCTCAACAGCACATATCTCTGCGATCGTAAAGCAATCATGCACCTCAGCGACATTAATATCGCTTGGCTTAACATTCGCCTGTTTCATTGCCTTTTTTCTTGCGACAACTGTTGCATTTAGCGTACAGATATCCTTTCTATCATGCAAAGCCAATGTGTCTGATGCTTGGCCGCTCCCAATTATCCATACTGGTGTGTCTGTGAATTTCCTTGCGACTTTTTCAGATGCTAAAATAACAGCAGCAGCACCATCTGTTATCGGAGAGCAGTCCAAAAGTTTTAGTGGCTCTGCAATCTTATTTGAACTTAAAACCTTATCAATAGTTATCTCAAATGGAAACTGGGCCAAAGGGTTTTTTGATGCATTCGCATGATTTTTAACAGCAACTCTTGCCATCTGTTCCTCTGTAGTTCCATACTCCTCCATGTGTCTTCTGGCTATAAGTGCATATAGTGTTGGAAATGTCGCTCCTTGAAATACCTCCCACTCCTGGTCAGCAGCACCACCCAATGTTATTGCTGCCTGTTCTGAAAATACGTCCGTCATCTTCTCCACGCCACCCGCCACCACAATATCGTAGTGGCCACCAGCAACTGCTAGATAGGCCTCTCTAAGTGCTAAACCCCCAGATGCACATGCTCCTTCTACTCTTGTGCTTGGTATAGGATTCAATCCAACAGCATCAGCAATCAATGCACCAACATGTTCTTGACCAACAAACCTCCCTGCGCTCATTGTCCCTCCATATATTGCTTCAATATCCTTTCCTGTTATGCCAGCATCATTAACTGCCTTTGTTGCTGCTTCTGCCATTATCTCTCTAAATCCCATATCCCAATGTTCTCCAAACTTGGACATACCGACTCCAATGACTGCGACTCTATTCATGATATCACCACTATATCAGATTTCATTCCTCTAAACCACTTGTAAAACTCTATAAAATAGCGTGTAAATATCTCAGGTCTCTCTCTCACTAGTTTATCCAGTTCATAAATCCCAAACCATTTTGTTTCAGATACCTCCTCAGATAAAAGCTTAGGTTTTGTTTCTGTTTTTCCTTTGTAAACCTTTGTGACCATGTAATCATTTGGACCATAATCCATTTTAAGATGAACTATTTCCTCAAGGTTTGCGTTTATTCCAAGTTCTTCTCTCAGACCTCTTCTTGCAGCTTGCTCATAACTCTCTCCAGGCTTGACGTGTTCAGATATAGAAAAATCCCAGCACCCAGGAAATGTATCCTTTGTGTTGCTCCTTCTTTGTAGTAAAATCTTTTCTTTATTGAACAGCAAGACATGTACACCCCTGTGCCATATCTGCTTGCTATGCACCTTTTCTCTATCTTCTATTCCTATGACATCATCCTTTTCATCAACTACAACACATTTTTCCATAGCTACACCTACATCTTTATCTTCTTCCTATGCTTCACGTATTCTCCATAGCTCAAATATTTTTTCCTTTCCATGTAATACCTTACAGGAGTAATCCTCTTGCGTTTTTTCTCAATCTCTTTTGTCACTGTGATAGCAAAGCTGTCACTTCCAGCGCCAGAACCAAAACTTGTAGCCAAAATCCTTTCTCCTGGTTGTGCAACATCTAGTACAGCAGCTAACCCAAGTAATGTTGCGCCCGAGTAAGTGTTCCCTATCCATGGTGTCAGCAGCCCAGTCTCAATCTTCTCTTTTGGAATACCTAACTTCTTTGCAGCACGCATGGGAAATTTTCCATTGGGTTGATGGAAGACAAAATAATCATAATCTTCAACAACAGTTTTTGTTTTCTCCAATAGGCCTTTTGTTGCCATAATCACATGCTTAAAATATGCAGGCTCTCCAGTAAATCTTGCACCATGTCTTGGATATTCTTGACCTTCTCTTCTCCAAAAATCTGGCGTATCAGTTGTATAGGAATATGTTTCATCAATAGTTGCAACAACATCATTATTTCCAATAATGAATGCAGCACCGCCTGCTGCTGCAGTGTATTCTAATGCATCACCCGGTCTTCCTTGTGAGGTATCTGCACCTATGGCTAAACCGTATCTAATCATGCCTGCTTTTACCAGCCCCATACATGTTTGTATCGCAGCAGTTCCTGCTTTACATGCAAACTCATAATCTGCAGATGTCATTTTAGGTGTTGCGTGTATTGCTTCTCCAACTACTGTAGATGTGGGTTTTACAGCATAAGGGTGTGATTCAGAGCCAGTATAAACCGCCCCAATATCCTCTGCCTCTATCCCTGCATGTTTCAGCGCATTCCTCGCAGCTTCAACAGAAATCGTGATTGTGTCCTCATCCAATGCAGGCACACTCTTTTCATATATGCCCAATCCTCTCTTTATTGTTTCAGGCTCTTTTCCCCAAATCTTTGCTATTTCTTCAACTTTTATCCGGTATTGCGGTATATAAGCCCCATATCCAACTATTCCAACCATCAAGACACCTACGTCAATTGCCTAATGCAGTATTACTTATTGACTAATTAGAGCAATGCACTTAATAAACCTTCTCACGACAATTGTTGTTTTTTTACTCATAAGAAGATAGGACATCCTTTATCTTGTCAAGGTCCATGGTTGTTAGAACAATAGGTATCTTTTCAACCTCTGATATCTTTTTTGCTATAGGGTCATCCATCTTTTCAAGCCCATGATACACAACCAATGAGGGCTTAAACTTTGTCACCCTTATAGCAACCATGGGGCTTCTCCCAATTCCTACTTTTGTGAATATTAACACCCTGTTTGTTGTTGGGCCGTATATCTTCGGAAATTCATCAACAGGAAGTTCAAGAATTGCCCTTAATGAATCAACAATAGTATACCCATTGACTTTCATTTCATTTATTTTTCTTTTGTTCGTTATTATTCTCCCATTTATTTTTTCACATATCTCCTTTGCAGAAACAGGTGCAGGGAATTCATGCGTCTCAAATACCTCTGTTTTCTTTTCTTCCATCCTCTTCAATATTTTCCCACCACGTTTCATGTCAATTTCTATGAGTGCGTTTATGAACCGTTTTATCACGTTAATACCAGGGCTTTTCCTCCTATTGCTTTCGTAGTCAGAAACAGTAGAAGGCGTGATTTTTAGGTGCTCTGCAAGTTCTGTTTGAGTGACACCAAAGATTTCTCTCCACTTCTTCATTGCTGCTCCTGGGTTTTTTGCTAGTGTTATTTCCCCAGCGATTTGTTGCCTTATTGTATCCATGTTATACCTTTTTGTGTGATGATTTAAATAATTATCGTATTTTTATTCGTCTATTGTCTACCCAGTTTCGTTTGTTTCATTCGGCTTCTCAAGGATTGTTATATTCAACATTTTTGTGGATGCTGTGGCATCACTCGCTGTTGTCACTGCTGCTACTGAATGCTCCCCTACCTTTGCATTGTCCCTTATCCTACAATCTATCTGGTACTGCCGTGTTTTTAGGGGTAGAAGGGCATCAACGTTTAGTTCGTTACCTTCAACATATCCATCTGTTGCAATCATAACAGTTATGTTCTTTATTGTTCTCAATCCGTTATTACTCAATGTTACATTTACAGTCCAGTTCTCCCCTTGGTATACTTGATTGAAGTACTCAAACTCAACATCAAGTTCGCCTGCTGGTAGGGTTGCAGGTTCTGGTGCAAATGATGGAAGGAGTTGCCACAATGCAACAATAACAGCCAAACTGAATATAACAATAGCAGCAATAGCATTTATATTCAGAACAGTTCGCTTTCCTATGGATATCATCTCCACAACAATCACCATTGCATTTAAATACTGGTAATCACTTATACTACAAAAATATAAAAAGGTGTCAGTTATGCCTCAGCCGAAGATACTGAAAATTGTCCTGGACATGAGGGCAGATGGACTCTCTGATAAGGAGATCATAGAAAATCTGCGCCAGTTGGGTTTAACCGATGAACAGATAAAGAAGATAATGGAACTTGCTGACCAGGACGTTTATTCAAAGTTTAAGAGAGAGATGAGCAAGTTCGTTGAGGATAAGATTGCAAAGAGCACAGACCTCATAAATAAGATGGTTGACCAGGCAATTGAGAAGCGGCTTGACACCATAAAAAAGGAGATAACATCCGATACAGAGAGAATGATTGGCCAGTTTGCAAAGGCAGTTAACGAAAAAAGCAATGATATGGCACTTGCAGTTAAGAAGATAAGGGAGGAGAATCTGAAGCTCACAGAAGAGACAAAACTTATGCGTGCGGATATTGACCTATTACTTGCAGGACCATCAAAGATGAGACTTATGCTATCTCTAATCTTTCTTGGGTTAGGCATCATCGTTCTTGCATATAGCATCTTCTTTGTTACCCCGCAGGTTATCTCTCTTGATTTTGCAAAACTTACTGATGGAGTAATACTAATGGTTACTGGTGCGATGTATATCATAGCATCAATTGTTTTTGTAACAGTTGGTGTTTATTTCAGCGGAAGACCAGGCCGCCAGTGATGCCATGATCATAAAACTCTCCAGGAAGACATTCTGGCGTGCTATTTCTGAGGCAGAAAGACAGATAGAGAGAGGCAACCTTATTGTTTATCCAACAGACACTCTGTATGGACTTGGCGCAAAGGCAACATCAGATAAAGCAGTTAGGCGTGTCTATGAGGTGAAAGGGAGAGAAGAAAAAAAGCCAATATCTGTCATGGTTTCAGACATTGACATGCTGGAAAGATACGCATACCTCTCCAAGCATGAGAAAGAGGTAGCAAGCAGCATTTTTCCAGGCCCATATACACTCCTCCTAAAGCCAAAACGTTTATCCCGTTATCTATCCAAAACAGGAAGAGTTGGTTTTAGGATACCAGATAATCGCTTTTGCATTGAGTTAAGTAGAAGAGCAGGACCCATCACATCAACGTCTGCCAACCTCTCTGGAAGAAAGGCATATTCTATACGTGGAATAATGAAACAGTTAGGGGATAAAATCTCACTGTACATTGACTCGGGCATATTGGGAAAGAAGCGCTCAACACTCATAGACCCTCTACAATATTAATAAAACAAAATTCAAAAACATAACCTATGCTATATGAGCCACACGAGGATTCATTTTTACTTGCAGAACAAGTAAGGAGATTTGCAAAAGGAAAGGTTTTAGATATGGGAACAGGGACAGGAATACTCGCCAGAGTCGCAAAAGAGGCTGGAGCAGAAGTAGTAACAGCAGATATAAATCCAGAAGCAAAGCAGGATGAATTTATGTTCATTCAGAGCGATCTCTTTGAGAAAATATCTGGTAGGTTTGACCTCATAGTGTTTAATCCCCCCTATCTACCAAATGATGAAGAATTTTTTGATATTGCTCTTCATGGTGGTGAGACAGGAAGGGAGACACTTGATAGGTTTTTGGAACAGGCGAGAAATCATCTGAAAAAGGGAGGCAGCATACTCTTTGTTCAGAGTAGCATAACAGACATTAAAAAAACACAAGATAAATTAAAACAATTGAGATATTCATATGAGATATTATCAAAAAAACACCTTTTTATGGAGGAATTGGTGGTGTTTAGGGCATGGCTTCAGTAGATGAGAAGATTAGGGAGCTTGAAGAAGAGCTGAGGAAAACACCGTACAATAAGGCAACACAGTATCATATAGGTTTGCTTAAAGCCAAGATTGCAAAGTTGAAAAGAGACAAAGAGATAGCATCAAAGAAGGGAGGAAAAGGACCAAGTTACGCTATAAAAAAATCTGGAGATGCAACAGCACTTCTTGTAGGTTTTCCAAGTGTGGGGAAAAGCACATTATTAAACCAACTCACAAATGCAGAGTCAAAGGTTGGAGGATACGATTTTACAACATTACATATCATACCAGGCATGATGGAGTACAAGGGAGCAAAGATTCAATTACTTGATGTACCTGGTTTAATTGAAGGTGCATCTTCTGGCAGAGGCAGAGGGAAGGAGATAATGAGTGTTGTGAGAAGTGCAGACCTAATCATTATTGTTGCAGATGCAACACAACCTGAACAGGTTTCTACTATTGAAAAGGAGCTATATAATGCGAACCTTAGATTAAACAAAAAGAGACCAGATGTCATAATAAAGAAGAAGGTCACAGGAGGAATAAACATTACTTCCACTGTGACATTGACGCACATGAATAAAGACCTTATAAAAAAGATACTTATGGAGTATAATATTCATAATGCAGATGTGATCATAAAACAGGATATAACTATTGATGAGCTTATAGATGTTCTTTCAAAGAATAGGGTGTATGTCCCAGCAATAATCGTGTACAACAAAAGCGATCTGCCACACAAGAAGATGAGCAACGGCATATACATATCAGCAGAAAAGGGAGATAACCTTGACGAGTTGAGAGAACTAATATATAATGCATTGGGGTTTTTACGTATATACATGAAGAAGATAGGCGAAGAGCCGGATATGAAGCAGCCACTCATAGCTCGCAAGGGCGACACAATCAAAGATATATGTGAGAAGTTGCATAAGGATTTCGTCCAGAGATTCAAGTTTGCAAGGATATGGGGACCAAGTGCAAAATTTGATGGGCAAATTGTTGGATTAAATCACGAACTGATGGATGAGGATATAGTGGAACTACACATAAGAAGGTGATGTATTGGGAGAATTCATAGACCTGTCAGAATATGAGAAAAGGATAAAAGAAAGAGGGAAGAGAAAGCCACTCATAGAAGCTGAAAAAGAAGTACTCTCCTTACTGAAGGAAGGATATTCAGTAAGTGATATTATCCAAGATCTTAGAGATAGAGGGTATTCATCAGATGAAATAGATACAATTATCTCTGATGCTACACGTATGATAAAAAAGAGGAGAAGGATCAATATTTCGGACCTTTTCTTCTATGGTATTGTATTCCTTTTGATTGCTGCCATTGTCTCTATTATCTTCCTGCAGATAACTACTATGCCAAAGGATTGTGGTAATGATATATTCTGCGCAGAAAAAATCGCTTATTGTATAGAAGGGAGGTATACCAGTTCATATGCAGGGGTTACAAGAGAATACTCTATATTAAACGAAGGAGATACATGTAGGGTATTTATTGAAACAAAAGAAGCGCCATCATATACTATGGAGAGAAAGGGCATGAGCATGATATGTGTATACCCTATTGTTGATGGTATGACAGATACATCCGACAGGACTAATAGATGTGAGGGCTCTCTTGTATCTGTATTGGATACTATCCAATAACCCTTGTGAGCACAAATCTACCAACGACAATGAGTACTATTATTAGTATGATTACCTCAACGAGCGGAAACCCACCAACTTGAATTTCTGCGTATTTATTTATAGTATGGACCTCGCCATCATACTCATATGAGATTGTTAACTCAATGCGTTCTAATCCAGAAGCACTTTGTTTTGATGTAATATCAATTCTCCGCGTGAGTTCTGCTCCAGGTTCCATAATCTCAAATAATGGCATCCATTCTTTATTGAATTCATATCTGTCAGATGAACCTACAATATTCACTTTTGCCTTTACATTATAAACACTAAAATCACCAACATTCCTTATTGAAAATACGAGTTGTGATGTCTCACCAGGGTTTATTGCGTATGGGTCCATTTTCACATCTGTCACTGTTATCATTGGTTTCTCAACAATAACAGATGTGGATGCTTCCTTTGATGTTATCTCATAAGTCCCAGGCTTATTTGGTGCTGTAAACGTTATTTTTGTAGTATACGTGCCCTTTTCCATCTCAGGTATATTTACAACCTTTTCCTGCCCAACAAAATTAAATACAATCTCCCCTTCCCTTAGTGGAGCATCAATAACAAATGTTGCTGTGAATTGCTCACCAGCGAATATATGCTTTTGGTCAACCTGTATTGCAGCACACATCCCAACAGAAATCATTAAGCTAATAATAATAAGGACCATACTCATCTTCATATTCTTCACCCTTTTTTCTTTCATTCCACCAATATATTATAATCAACACGCCTATAAGTAATATAACAAGTAATCCCATTGGCGAGAAAATAAACCTTTGTATGATATCCAATGTTGTTGGAGTTTCAGCGGGTTTTTCTTCGCATGATACTCCCCTAAGCTTTTCAAGATTTTCTTGTGCTTTATCCGCATATGAGATAGCATTGAGAAAGTCATTTTTTGCATCCTTGAACTGGCCTTCTTTGTACTTCTCTCTCCCTTCGTTGTAGTAGTAAAATGACTTCATGTAGCTATCATTCAGTTCATCATAATATGACTGCTTTTTTGGAGTCAGCTCATCATAACAAACAGAAAGCTCTGATAACTTCAATGCAGCAGCATCTCTTATCCCACTAATCTTCACCTCAACCTCATCAAGAATCTTCCCTATGTCCACCTCACTGAACACTTCTGCATAATTTGAGTACAGTCGTTCAATGTCTTCGTCTATTTTTTCATCAGATAATACTACATTATACCATTTCTCCTCCCAGTAGTCAACAAGGGAATCCCAACTGGGCAGTGACTCTGGTATCCCATTTATTCCGACTCCACTCTCAAAGCTTAATACAACCTGTTTCTCCTGATATGAGACATTCTCTTTTTCCCTATACTGCTGTGCTGCTGTCAAAAATATTCGTTTTCGTTCATCGTATGTATAACCTGCCTCAACCATATCTCTAAGCCCCTGCATAGCAGAAGTAAACCTTTTTCTCCATTCTAGTATATCTCCTGCACTAGCTTTTGAATTCATTAGTTTTGTCTCTTTCGCATCAAGCATTGTAATCCTTCTTTTTGCTTCTTCTACGCTATCTCCAAATGCCTTTGTATCATCATACAACTTATCCACGCTTGAATGCAACTCAGATGGCAGTTGTGATTTATATCTAAGAATAAAATCTTCCTGGTCTCTTATGTCCCCCAGCAAAAGATTCATATCGTTAATCTTTTTTGTTGGATAATCATTACTTTTACTCCCATAGTATATTTTCTGAATAACATAATGTACTTTATACACATCTAATACCTTTTCCCTTTCTGTTTTCAATATTGTTCCATCATGTTTTGATACAGGAACCCAAACAGTATCAAATTCAACAACCCAATATTCGGTACTATCATTTAACTCTACTGGATAGTTTGGAATGCTCTGTGGGCTTATCTGAATATCAGAAAACTCGTGCTGGGCAATTGCAGTTGCCTTTGCCAGTGAGATATCAACGTCCTGAGCAACAACTGTAGACAAAACCATTATAATCAAAATAAGACTAAATTTTTTCATAATGTTAGTTATCCATAAATAATATAAAAAGATGATGGCATGGATGTTATTCTTGTTGAACCAGAAGGAGAGGAGAACGTAGGGTATATAGCAAGGGCAATGGCAAATTTTGGCCTAAAGAAGCTCGTTCTTGTCTCTCCGAAGTGCGATATAGGAATAAAAGCCAAAAGTAGAGCCATGCATGGTTGGCATATCCTGAAACACGCCTTAGTTGTAGAGTGCTTTGATGATGCTATTCAACCATACACAATAGTGATAGGAACAACTGCAAAAGCAAACCAGAGGTCTACAATACGTGCGTACATGACACCAAAAGAGCTTGCATCAAGGATACAGGATTCTAATACATGTATAGTATTTGGTAGGGAATCCACGGGTTTGAGAACAAGCGAATTAAAAAGGTGTGATATAGTTGTCCATATTCCTGCGTCACATTATTCAACACTTACGATTTCTCATGCTGCAGCAATAATATTTTATGAATTATTTTCAGCAAAATCAAAAGTAAGGCGTAAGATGGACAAGCATGAGAAAGAGTTATTAATAAGTCAGTTTAAAACAATAGCATACTCAAAAAAGCTGAACCTCAGGAATCCTGGGAATGTAGTTAAGATGTTTAGGAATGTTATTTCCAGGTCATTCATTTCTGGAAGAGAAGCACATGGCATTGCAGGTGTTTTTAGGAAGGTTGTTGAAATCATGAATAAATGAGGTGATAATGTGGTTGATGTTGTCCCTATAAACATATACATGCCAACAAACCCAGAGGAGTTTACAACAAACCCCTATGATGTTATGTCTGATGAGGAGATAGAGACATTGAGGAAAAGAACGAGAAACATGGTCCACATCATTCTTCCAGAAGGAAATGATTTCAAAAAGGCACGTGAGACATTGGAGAGATATGTCCAAGAAGGCGCATTAGAGCAAAAAGAACCTTCATTGTACTTGTATAGTCAGTCAAGGCATGACTTTAAGCAAAGAGGAGTTATAGGTGGGTTCAGTCTTGAGGATTATGGTAATAACAAAATAAAAAGACATGAGAAGACAAGAGAGAAGCCGCTGAAAAATAGGATAGCACATATAAAGGCGACAAAGGCAGGATGTGGTTTGGTTTGGATGATGATGAAATCCAATAGAAGATTAAAGCTGATCTTTGATGGGATAGAACAAACTGAACCAATATTCAATTTTCAAAGGTATGGGTGGCAGAACAAGCTATGGAGGATACCTGAGAAATATACCCAGGAGATACAAGCAATTATCAAGCAGAATGAATTGTATATTGCAGATGGCCATCATAGGATAGCAGCAGCGTATGAATACATGAAAGAGATGCGTGCCAACAGGGGAGACGGCCCCTGGAATTATGTTTTGGGATATGTTGCGAACGATGATGAGCTAAGGATACTCCCATACAATAGGGTGATAAAGAAATTGCCAATAGGGTTTGAATCCTTTTTGAGCATGGTTGAAAGAGAGTTTGATATAGTTAAGGGAGACAGCACACCAAAAAAGCATGAGATATGTATGTTCAATGGAGAATGGTATAAACTGATACCAAAAGAGATACCAGATGATCCAGTGAACTCCTTGGATGTGGCTATACTCCAAAACAGAATACTATCACCTATACTTGGGATAACTGACCCACGAAAAGACCCAAACATCTTCTTTGTTGGTGGGGAGATGTCAAAGGAGGACATGGAGGGATATGTGACAAAAAAAGGGAATGCACTATTCTTTAGTTTATATCCCACTACTGTACATGATGTAGAAATGGTAGCAGATGCTGGTCTGGATATGCCCCCTAAGTCTACGTGGTTTGACCCAAAACTTCTGAGCGGATTAGCAATATATCCATTGGAATAAGCACATAAACCTTTAAATATCCCTCCCTCTTTATTACCTCTAAAGGTGGAAAAAATGCCAGAGGAGCCATCAACAGCAGAGATTGCAATGAAATTAGCAGAGGCATTAAAGGTAATAAAACAGGAATTGCAGGCATGGAGGGAAGAAGGCAAACAAAATGCGGCAAGGATCGCAGCACTTGAAAAAATGCTCCAATCCATGAGCACGACAACGACTTCTGCTCAAGAAATGCAGAAGGAACTATTTGAGTTAAAACAGGAAATTGAATTGCTAAAAAACCAGCTCTCACTTGTTGAGAAGGAGAAAGGAACGCTGGAAACGTTAAAGGAGAAAATATCTGGATTAGCAGCAAGGAGAGGCATACCTGAAGAAGAGGTTATCAGCCGCATAAATCAATTACAGGAAAAAATTGAACAGTTATCAAAAAAGAGGATTGTTACTGAAGAGGAATTTAATGATATCATCTCAGATATTCGTTCATATCTCCTGAGGGTAACAAAAGATCCAAGATTTGATGACTTAAAGACAAGAGTTGCGGCTTTGGAAGCAGTCTCTGGCATGAGCGACGAACAAATCAGAAGAGAGATAAAGAAACTTTCAGATGAAATGTCTGAGATACAAAATTCATTTTTAACAGAGAAAGAGCTTATTGAAAGATTGAAGCCTATCCAAGATACTATAACAAAACTGTCTAAAAGAAAGACCATTACAGAGGAGCAATTCCAAGAGGCTCTTTCCAAACTCAGGAAATCTCTTTCAAAGGATCCCCGTTTTGATGATCTGAGAGCAAAGTTAGCATCCTTGGAAGCAGTCTCTGGCATGAGCGACGAACAAATCAGAAGAGAGATAAAGAAACTTGGAGAACAGCTCAATGCAATACAGATAAAGATAATACACGATGCTGCAGACATTGAAAAAATGGATAAGGAGATAGAATCTCTTTCTGGGTCTGTGAAGCAGAGCATTGATAAAATTACAGAGTTGAGGAGAAATATTGAGGAATTAAGCAAGCGCAGTGACCTCTCAGATGAAGAGCTTAAAAAACGGATAGAAGAGATGAGAACGCAGATTGAAGATGTGTACAAGAAAGCAGGTAGATACGATGAGATCAAGAAGGAGCTTGAAAAACGTGATGAGAAGTTCATGGCAGCAATGAGCGAGAAGCTAAAGAAATGGCAGGAAGAAGCCAAAGCAAACGCGGAACGCATTGAGCAGATAAGGGAGAGGATAAATGAGATTACAGGCTCAAAAGAAGTCACGGAGAAGATGAAAAAAGAGTTAGAGCAATTACGCTCTGAACTTTTGAACATTACTGAACAGACAAAGAAATACCAAAAGTTGAAGGAAATACTTCTCAAACACAATGAGGAGCTTGAGGATGTTTATGCTTCAATAGGAAAAGAAAAGGTTGAACTTGACCAGTTAAGCAATACTATAAACAAACTCAAGGATAAGATTGTGGAATGGAGTGAGCGTAATAGTCAACTTGAGAATGAAACAAAAGAACTACACAAAGAGATAACAAAACTTGAGAAAAAGATAACAGAGCAAAACGTGAAAAAGGATGTTGAGTCATTGACAAAGACGATGGACCAGATTATGGACAGAATTGAAAGATTGCAGGAGAAGGAGAGAGAGATTGCAGAGGCACAGGCATATGTTATTGAGTTTGATGAGAAGATAAAGGAACTATTGAGGAAAGCGGTTCTGGCAACAATGGCAAAAAAGGAGTTTGAGGAAGAACTTGAGAAATTGAAACCCCCGAGGAAATTTAAGGAAAAAGCAACGAAACCCCCAACGAAAAAGGAAGAACTTGACATAAAGAAAAAGTTAGCACTTTTGAGAGAAGGACTGGAGAAAGCAAAAGCAGAAGAGGAGAGAAAAGGAAGAGAAGACGAAGTTTTATCCATATTTAATGAATTCAAAAAAGAGATTGAGAAGGCAACAGACGAGGAGAAGGATACTCTGTGGAACAATACAAAGAATGACCTCATACACGTTATTCAAACAGACCTGAACAAGGCAAAAGAGGAGGCAAAGAAGATAGAAGCAAAGGGGAAAGATGTCTCAAAACTAAACCTTGCAATAACAAAAGTGGACATTGGATTAGTTTCTCTTGAAACCGCATTTGCAATACAAAACCTAGAAAAAGCAGAGGAGATAGTAAAGAAGATATCAGATGCAAGGGAACAAATAAAGAAGGAATTAGAGAGATTGCAATCTCTCTAAATACTCATAATCTTTTCTTGCCCTTTCTTGGATATATGCTATCTCATCGTCTTTTAGGTGCCTAAATCTCTTCTGGCCTTTCAGATATTCAGCAACAGGTTTGAACTCACTTGGTTTGTATGTGATCCTCAACTTACCATTTTCTACCTCATACAATGCCCACAACCCTGTCTCCACTGCTAACTTCGCATATTTTATTGTATCAGATGTATCAAATCCCCATCCTATAGGACAAGGACAATGCACTTGTATAAATTTCGCTCCTTTTATACTCAGTGCCTTTTTTATCTTGTTCTGGAAGTCCTCAGGGTATCCTATGGATGCTGTTGCTACATAAGGAACACCATGCGCAGCTGCAATCATTGCTACATTCTTCTTCCATTCATCTTTTCCATGACTTACCTTTCCAGCAGGGCTGGTTGTTGTAGATGCTCCCCATGGCGTTGAACTTGACCTCTGGACACCAGTATTCATGTATGCCTCATTATCATACATCACATAAAGTACGTTGTGGCCTCTCTCAAGCATTCCAGAAAGGCACTGAAAACCAATGTCTGCAGTTCCACCATCTCCTGCCAATGCGATAACATTTACATCTTCTTTTCCAAGTCTGTTCAATGCCTCCCTTACACCAGAAGCAACAGCTGCAGCGTTTTCAAATGTTACATGTATCCATGGTACTCTCCAAGATGTTTCAGGATATGGTGTAGAAGTTACCTCCATGCACCCAGTTGCCTCACAAACTACTGTGTTCTTGCCAGCTGCTCTTAACATCTGCCTTATTGCTATTGCAGCACCACAGCCTGCACATGTTCTATGTCCAGGCGCAAGCAGTTCATTAGGTGCAGGAATGTTATTCATTTGGATCACCTCTCAGCAACTCAACTTTTCCATCTGCTTCTTTCAACCTGTCCACAAAGTTATTGATGTTCTGCATTGTAACGTCTGTTCCTCCAAGTCCTCCAATGACATTATTTATTTTTGGTCTTTTCTCCAATTCATACAACACGTCTTTTATCTCGGAATACATAGCACCAGAGTTCATTCCAAGCGCAACATTCTTTTCAAATACTATTACTGTTTCTTTGCCTTCAAGCGCCTTTTTTATCTCCTCTTTTGGGAATGGTCTATAACATCTCACTCTCAAAAGTCCAACATCATCCCTCTGGTCCACGACCCCTTTTATTGTTCCACAAACAGACCCCATTGCAACTATAGATATAGGTCTATCGTTCTTGTATTCCTCAATGAGACCATTTCCATATCTTCTTCCAAACTTCTCCGCATATTTATCATGTATCTCCTTGACTACATCTTTTGAGTTATTAACTGCTTCATTTAACGCAATCCTCAATGCAGCATAGGGTTTTGGAAATGCAAATGGCCCCTGTGTTACTGGTCGTTCTGGGTCCAAGTACGCATGTTTTGGATTATATTCTGGGAGAAAAGCATCTACCTCTTCTTGTGATGGTATATCCACTTTTTCATAGGTGTGCGTTAATGTGAATCCATCCATGTTTACCATTACTGGCAATAACACCCTTTCATCCTCGGCAATCCTGTATGCTTGTATTATGGTATCAACAACTTCTTGGTTGGTTTCACAGAATAATTGGAGCCATCCTGAATCCCTTTCTGCTATTGTATCTTGATGGTCATTCCATATGTTTATTGGTGCAGACAATGCTCTATTAGCAACAACCATTACTATTGGTAGTCGCATGCCTGCAGCAGCATATAGAACCTCATGCATCAATGCAACACCCTGAGATGCTGTTGCTGTAAATGCCCTAACTCCAGTGGCACTTGCTCCTACACATGCAGACATTGCAGCAAATTCTGATTCTACCCTTATAAATGAAGTATCAAACTTCCCGTCAGCAACGAACTTGGATAACTCCTCTGGAATATGCGTACTTGGTGTTATTGGATACATCGCACATACCTTTGGTTTGCATAACGCAACAGCATGTGCAGCTGCTTGTGAACCCTCAATAACTCTTGTTGTCATTTCTTCTCAACCTCCATCTCAATTGCTTGGAAGGGACACACTTTCACACAAATTCCACATCCTTTACAGTAATCCATGTCTGCTACTGCTCCTTCCTCCTTTATCTCTATGATACCTTCTGGGCAAAATTTGACACATATCCCACATTTTTTACATTTGTCATGGATGAAATTTGGTCTAAACGTCCTCCAACCACCTGTTTTTGTTTTTGCTGAATTACCAGGTTCATATATGACTCCGCCAGTAGTGACTTCCTCTGTCATTTTTTCACCTCTTCATAACATCTCATTATTGCCTTTACATTCTTCTCGCCTATTTCTCCTGGATACCTCTCTTTTATTGTTTCTACTACTGATTCCACTGAGACATGTCCAGTAGCTCCACAGAACGCACCCAACATAGGTGTATTAACAAACGGTTTTCCTATCTCTTCAAGAGCAATTGTTGTTGCATCAATAGTTCTAACTTCTGCTTGTGTGTCCAGGGCTATCTCATCAGGCTTTTTTGTAGTATTTATTATAGCCATTCCTTCTGGGTTTAAACCATCAGTAACATTTACAACCTCCAATAGTGTTGGGTCTAGAACAATAACATAATCTGGTTTGTACACCTGCTGCCTTATCCTTATGTATTCATCTGAGATCCTTGTAAATGCCATAACTGGCGCTCCTCTTCTTTCAACACCAAAGAAAGGGAATGCCTGACACCACTTCCCATCCTTTGATGCAGCAACTGCTAATACCTCAGCAGCAGTAACAGCTCCTTGACCGCCTCGTCCGTGCCATCTCACTTGTATCATACTAACGCCTCCAAAAACAGACAACGCTCTAAGATTACGTATATATTACATATAAATTTAACCCCTAAGTGCAATAATCATTGCCTCAATGGAAGTAACTCATCCCTCTTTTTTCTCAATCCATACTTCCCTATGGCATCATATGGTTTGTCTGTAGGTGTTTTCAGCTCAAAAAAGATACCATCTGCAATCTGCATTCCGGGTGTTAACACAATATTAAATGGGCCGGCATTTGTTATCTCCAGAATTATCTTCCTTGGTTTTGGTATTCCATGACCTGCGTGTACTAACATCGCTGTCTGTATTACACTTACTCCGAACCTAGCAAACGTTGTTGTGCCATCAATGAGCATACCTATTTTATTGCTCAGTGAAACCTTTTCTTTTGTCCTTCCAAGTACAAATTGTCCTGGTTTCAGGATAAATGTTTTCCCTTTCTTCACTTTAACCTTCTTATAGAATTTATCAAACCGTTTTGTTTTCAATGGGTCTATTTCTCCATCAATTGCAACAGCAAATTCGTTATCAAGTGTGAATGTATATGCACAAGGTTTTAACAGTTTTTTGTCAAATGGCTTGATCAATATGTCTTTATTTTTTGCAGCATTGATGATATCAATGTTTGAAAACATCTATGTCATCTCCTTTTCACATTTTTTGGCAAGCTCATCTATCTCTTCATCAGTTAGTAGATGGTCAAACGTTTGTTCAACAACTATTCTTGCCAGTGTTTCTGCAAATTTATCCCTGCTTCTTGTGTCTCTGAGCAACATGGGATACTTTTGTGCGAGTTTGGCTACTATCCTATCTTGTGCATCTGCCCTATATATGTTAGCTTCTATGTTCCTCCTTGTTTCTTCAGGGTCGTGATGGATTATCATATACTCAGTGCCGTTTAATGCTTCTCTGTATTCATCAAGCAGATGTCTCTTTATCACACGCTTTGCTACATTTCCTAAGTCTTGATGCTTATTGAGCACATCATTAATCATCCTATCTATCACTCCCATAAACTTCTTTTTTGGAACCTCCTCCAATCTGTCAAGTTCATCCAATATCTGTAATACAGCATCATCGGGTTTTTTGCCATCTTTTAAATATTCACTGGCTCTTCGGTATGCAAGCCCCCTCTTGTGTGGTGTGAGTTCCTTGCTCTCTATATGGGCTTTTACGAATTCCAATGTCTCCTCACCATGGTTCTCCTTTATCTCAGCACTCTTTTCATTTATCAGCTTCTCTATACGCTGTGCATCCTTCCTTCTTGCTTTTGCAATCTCTACTTCCCATGCATTTTTTGGCTTTTTCCCACGTTTTTCCTCAATATGCTTCTTGACTTCTTCCTCAAGCGCTACAACATCAGTATAATATTCTGCCTTCTCCTTTATTCCTTTTGGTGCAATAGATAACAGATAGTTCCTAATCGCATTAATATGCTCTTCAGGAAACATTCCAATTATCTTCCTTGTGGAGAGAATTGCCTTTACATTATCATTTATTGGGGCTCCTCTCCTCTGAGCATAATCAAAAATGAGTTCCCTGATTCTTGAGGGGTACCCAACTACTCCCCAATCTATGAATCTATCTATTGCTTCCCCAATTATGCTATGATGTTTTCTGCCCAACCCCGCTTTCTCCAATCTCCTAGTCAGTTCTTTTGGGAGCGCAGCCTTTTCACCTTCTCTGAGGAAAGAGGGAACAGGTATATTATTCTCTTTTAATCTTCCAATAAGTGCACCAACAGTTCTAATATTGTGTTCTCGTATCAGACGTTTAACCTCCTGCTGGTGTTCTGGCCCAACTTCCCTCATTATCCTAGGGAGGTGTTTTGTTATCAGTTCATCTGGTTTTGGCATGATTATATTCATGCATACACCTTTTTAAATTATATTGCACTGAATTAGAACATGCCTGAAAAACCAAAGATAAGGGTTGCAGTTGTCTCCATACCTATTGTTCAACATGAGGTCTATCATCTTGGCCGTGCATATGTCTCACGATACGAATATTTCAGCAGAGGACTATTGGATAACATCCGTAAAGAAGTAATAAATCACATAAAAAACAACTCCCATCGATTTAATTGTCAAGTTGAGGTCACAGATGCAAAAGATATATTTCATGAAGACCATACATCACCAAAGATATATGCTGCTGGGAAAAAAGGAGATTATATTGATGCAGATGTTGTTAAGCAACTCGGAGAGAAAATCAAACAACTCAAAGACACGCATGATTTAGTTGTTGTCATAGGTACTAAACATACAGGTGCTGCTTTCTTATATACTGTAGATGGCAATGTTGCTAGATTTGATGCGCATACAGATAGGGCAGAATATGGTAGTCCGGGCGAGTTCAACTATGCCAACTATGTTGATAGGATTATAAAGGAGGGAATAAAGGAGGAGCAGGACATCAAAGATTATGGGGTTAGAGGAAAGAAGATTCCTAAGCGAAAAGTGGACGCGGAGATTTTTGATATTGATATGGATGTATTTTCAGGGAAGTATGAAATGCAAGATATGTATGATGTGGGAAAAGCGAGAATACCGGATATAGGAAGACACATTGAGAATTCCAAGCGCATTCATACCATTGGCTTTTTTGAATACTGGCCAGAGATGGACGAGCACCACACAGGGCTTAGGACAATAAAGGCACTCACACTTGCAGCTATGAGAGCAATAGAAAGAAGAAAGCTTAATCCAAACTCTCCAAAATGATTTTACTGAAGCGTATTGGTCTCCTCTCCTTATACACATCTAATGCTTGGTCAATTTTACGTTCTGAATTTGCGTAAATAGTGAATAACTCCTGGCCCGTCTTTACCTTGTCTCCATCCTCAACATGTAAGTATAGACCTGCCCTCTTATCATTTGGAGCGCCAGCCCCTCTCACAACTGCTGAAATACCTCTATTATCTATATGTTCTATTCTACCGCTTTGTTCAGCCCTAACAGTATAACTGATCTTCCCAATCTCAATATCATCTGGTTTGACCTCAGGGTCACCTCCCTGCATCTCAATAATCTCTCTGAACTTTTTGTTGGCTTTACCTGAGTCAATAAGTTTTATAGCTGCATCCCTACCCTTCCCTTCTGGAACGACCTTGCCTAGTTCAAGGAGGATACCTGCGAGAAGTGCAGATTTCTCCTTTAACTCAGGGGAAACATCCTTTCCACCCAGTATCTTCAATATCTCAATTGCTTCTATGGATGGACCAATTGCCATACCTATTGGATGGTCTCCATCTGTTAGTAATGAGTGCACTTCCATATCAAGTGCCTTTCCAAGACCGTTAAACTGCTTAGCAAGCTCTTTTGCATCAGACCTTGTCTTTATCTTTGCGCCCTCGCCTATTGGTATGTCAATGATAACATGTGTTGCACCAACCGCCTTTTTCTTTGCAAGTATTGAGGCCAGGAGCATGCCTCTTGGGTCTAATGCCAATGGGTGCCTTATCCTTATGAGTTTATCATCTGCTGCTGCCAGGTTTACTGCACCTCCCCAAACAATACACCCTCCTGTTTTGTTTACAACTTCCTCAATATCATCCTTGCTCAATGATACTGGAGCCAATACCTCCATAACATCTGCTGTCCCAGCAGGACTTGTTATTGCTCTAGAAGAAGTTTTTGGTATTGTTAATCCAGCAGCAGCAACAATCGGAACAACAAGCATTGTGGTTCTGTTTCCAGCTACTCCTCCTATACAATGTTTGTCAAATATCTGTTTTGCATTAAGATGTAATTTTCCTCCAGAATCAACAACAGCATTTGTTAGCGCAATTGTTTCTGAATCATTTAATCCTCTTATGTACACAGCAGTGATAAAGGCAGTTAATTCAACATCACTCAACTCCTCTTTCATAAGGTCTCCTATTATTTCATATATCTGCTCTTTTGTGAGCCTAACACCATTCATTTTTTGTTTTATATATTTGACCGAGCTTGGCTTTTCTTTTGGTTTTACATATACAGTATCCCCATCTTTTGCGCCCAATCTTGTATATGCTTCTCTAAACAAGCCAAGTGTACCCCTTGGAACAAACGTATCTGTTAGGTCAATAACTGCGGTTATCACCTTTTCATCCTTTACTATTTCAATACGGTCCATGGCACCAACATCTAGGTCAATAGCATCCTCTTTATTCATCACTACAACCTTTATTCCTGCTGTAGTGAAGTCAACACATTTTACATTGTACGCTCTTTTCAATTAATCACCTATCAGGATGTTTAATGCATCCTCTCCTTTCATTCCCTCTTTTATTCCCAATTTTTTTGCTGTGGTACTTGCCCATTTCACTGGCTTTTCAAGCATATCATAAAAATCTTCAACACCACTTATAATTGCTGCGCAGTCTCCGATCTTCTCTATTGTTTCGGGATTTAGGTATCCGCATGCCAGATAACCTCTTTCTGCCTTTATTATTAGTAACGGTAATCCCAGTTTAATTTTTATCCCAAGCGCTGCTCCTCTTCCTGTTTCAACAATTTCCGTCTCTATCATCTATACCACTTTTCCGTATCTCTCCAGTATAATCATCCCTGTTTCATATGGAGTTATGATTCCAAGTTCGGTTATCATGAAATTAACAAGCTGAGGAGGGGTAAAATCAAATGCAGGATTAAAAATCTTTAATCCCTTTGGGGGGTTCTCCCAGACCTCCTTTGGGTCCCTCTCCTCAATTGTTTCCCACTCCCCGGATAATGTTACAGGATCAAACTTGAATGTTTCGCATGCACAGCAACTCATGGTTCTTGCTTCTTTTGCAGCCAGCATTATTTGACTGGTACCAATCTTGTTAACAATAAAACTATCTGCAGTAACAGCATCTGCTCCAACAATTAGAAGGTCAACATCGTTCATTACGTATCTTGCTGCAGAATCAACAATCATTGTTGTTGGAATACCAAATGAAACCAATTCCTTTGCTGTAATCCTCCCCTGAAATCTTGGTCTTGTTTCAGTACATATCACATTGATCTTTTTCCCATCCTTCCACGCCTTTTTTATTATACCCATAACAGTGGATGAATGGCAATGCGTCATTATTGTATCTCCATCTTTTATCCTTCTACTTCCTATCTCTGCAATCTTCTCAACTGCATGTTCCATGAGAGTAATGTACTCCTCACAACCTTTTCTTACTAGTCCTTTTGCATCAGAGACATGTTTTGTATTGGACAATTTCTTTACAACATAATTCAGACCATTCCGCATAGCAGGTTCTGTTGGTCTTGATTTGACCAACACTTCGCAATTTTGTTTCATTTCTTTCAAAAATGCGCCCATTGTCTTCGCCTTGCTCTTCCTTGCCGTTTCTTCAATTGCCCTGAGTGCAGCAATTGCGATATTCCTTGCACCCTGTATCTCAAGCTTTTTTATCTTTACAGCAGTTTTCTTTGTGATTGGTGATATCATGCTTAAATACAAGGAAAAGAGATTTTTATATGTTGCTGAGCCAATGGTAAATATATATAAACCTCAAAACCCACAAATAAAGCACAAATTCTGGTTATAAGGTGATTAATTTGAAGTCAATGATAAAGAACGCAGTTAAGGTTGCTAAACAAAGAGCCAGCGCAAAGAAACCAAAGCGCACAAAATCATATTCTGATAAGGAGCTTCAAGACATCCTCTCAACAGCCCAGGCCAAAATAAAGGTTGTTGGGACTGGTGGTTCTGGAAACAATACACTCCTCAGATTGAATGAAGTAGGTGTTGAGGGAGCAGAAGTTATTGCCATGAATACTGATGCTCAACATCTTATAGTAACACCAGCTGACAAGAAATTGCTTCTGGGTAAAGGTGTCACAAGAGGATTGGGCGCTGGAAGCGATCCAGAACTTGGAGAAGCAGCAACAAAGGAGAGCATACCAGATATAACAAAAATACTTTCTGGAGCAGATATGGTTTTTGTCACATGTGGTTTAGGTGGAGGAACAGGTACTGGTTCTGCACCAATCATTGCGCAAGTAGCAAAGGACCAGGGTGCGCTGACTGTTGGTGTTGTGACATTACCATTTAGTGTTGAGGGCAGAAGAAGAATGGAAAATGCACTTTCTGGCCTGAAAAAATTGAGGAAAGAAGCAGATACAGTAATCGTCATTCCAAATGATAAACTTTTGGAGATTGTACCAGACCTACCAATAAATGCAGCATTCAAGGTTGCAGATGAAATACTTGTAAATGCAGTTAAAGGGATAACCGAACTCATTACAAAGCCAGGATTGGTTAATCTTGACTTTGCAGATGTCAGAGCAGTTCTATCAAACGGAGGAGCAGCAATGATTGGTTTAGGAGAATCAGAGCTTGAGGGAGATTCAGAAGGTAGAGCATTGGAGGCAGTTGAAGATGCACTAAATTCTCCACTACTTGATATAGATGTAAGTGAGGCAACAAGGGCATTGGTCAATGTTTCTGGTGGAGCAGATATGACATTAAGGGAAGCAGAGATGATTGTAGAGGCAGTAGCATCCAAGATACACAGCAATGCACATATAATATGGGGAGCAATGATTGATGAGGAGATGAAGAGGAATAGACTACAAGCAATGGTTGTTATTGCAGGAGGAAAGTTCCCATATCTTGACGAGAAGAGACTACTTGAACAGACAGAGGAAATAGATATAGACGTTGAGTACGTAGAATGAGGTGAAACCTTTGAAGTTTGTCAACGAAGCCATTAGAGTGCTAAAGCTTACTAGGAAACCAACAAAAGAGGAGTACATTATAATAGCAAAGGTTACAGGCATAGGGATGATCATCATTGGTCTTGTAGGGATGATTATCACCTTGATATCTGATGCTATTGGATTATGAGGCGATTACATGCTTTATACTATCAGGACAACAGTCGGACAGGAGCGAATAGTTGCAGACCTTTTGAGAGCAAAACAATCAAAAGCAGAGAACGACATATATTCCATTGCTGTTATTGATAACCTTAGAGGTTATATCTTCGTAGAGGCACCGAATGAAGCAGAAGTAAAAAAATTCGTGTATAATGTTCCACATGTTAAAGGGCTGGTTCCAGGTGGCGTTGACTTAAGTGAAGTTGCTCACTTCTTTGAGGAGAAGAGTTTGACAGTAGATATAAAGGTAGGAGACCTTGTTGAGTTAACAGCAGGTCCGTTCAAAGGAGAGAAAGCAAAAGTAAAGCGTGTGGATGAGTCCAAAGACAAGATCACGTTGGAGCTTATAGAGGCCACTGTACCCATACCCATTACAATGGATGCTGCAAGTGTAAGGGTCATATCCCAGTCAAAGGAGGAGTAGGTTTTTAAGTAACCTCTCCTACTACTTTCTTATGTCAAAACCCATTAAGGCACCACATTTAACATACAGAAAGGTAGTCAATCAGATGAAAGCATGGCATAAGCGATTCCCTATTACTATGAATACACCAGATTCTAAACCCATGATGCCTCCTGAAATGCTTGAGCGTATGGAGGCTAGGCCAGAAGAGGGGATGAGGCCTATGCCTATTGGTGGGATATCCCCTGTAGAGATGATGGTAAGCGGTGCAAAGGTTCTTGCAATACCTGCGTTCGCCATTTTTATAATTATACTTGCTGTTATTATTTCATTCATACTCAATATGATAAAGTGACCGGCTTTGCGACTTTAATCCTTAATTATCCCTGAGATAAGCCACTTCAATATCGTGCAGATGATGGCAGTAGCTGAGTTGTATTATGTTATACACGCAAGCCCTTGCAAATGCTTCTGTCCTGCGCCTGTGCTCCAACTCGTGGAGCAGAGGTCTGCTAAATCTTCTTTTGAACGAGGAGAAGTGACTTTCGCTGTTGCTCCTTTTGTGGTAGTGCTCAAGCCACTCCTGCGGTTTTTCAATAAAATAGAGTAACATGTTCGTCCACTCTTTTGAGCCGTGCTTTTTCAGAGAAACATTTCTCTTTGGGTAAATATACGGCACTGCACCAACATTTCCAATTGCAGTGCAGTTCTCCCTTGAGAGGAAACCCGCATCAGCATAAACCTCAGAAACCTCATATAACTCACTTGTCTTCTGCAGCAAAGGCTGCAGAAATGGGCATTCATTTGCAGTTCCTTCAGCAAAGTCCACTGCAGCGAAGATGTTATAGTCCACAGAGCTCATTCCAACCATTTTATCATATCCTTTGTGTGCTTTCTTATCATTCCTGTCGTTCGCATAGTTCTGTTTCACAGAAAGTGGCAATCCAGTGCCGTCAATCGTAAACTTCCTTTCTCTGTTTTTTAACGGCTCGTTTGTCTTCTTGAACACTGCCTTCAAAATCAGGATAACATCAGGCCGCTCATAAGCCCTTTCAATGCTCTTTGCAGATATATATGAAGATATATCTAACTTCTCTTTGAACAGCTTTACCAACCCTTCTGCAACCCTACAGGAAACTCCAAAGTACTGCTGTAGCAGTACTGCTTTTGCTAGGTCAGCAGAGTCTATTGATGGTCTGCCTCTCTCATTTGATTCAAAGAGATACTCCAATTCATTGTATGCTTCGTCAACCATGTTCCTTATCATGTTCAGAACATCATTCATTTCATTGATCTGTGCCACATTGTAGCGAGACCAATCAATTTCTTTCTCTTCTTTGTCTTTGTATTCAAAGTTTTTGAGTAGGCTTTCCATTTTCTCTGCTAACTTTTGCTTGTGCTTTCCTGTGGGGTTTGTCATTTCTTCTCCTCCTTGCAAATCACGAGGTATACTGTCCTCCCTAAATACTCCTTTGGGCAATCGACTTTGGCACCAGTGCCAAATGGCGTAACCTTTTTTCTGAGGAATCCAATGATCTCTTCAGAAAGCGTAATCCTCTTCTTATCCAATGTAACCTTTACCATCATATATATTTATATATATGTAGTATATAAATGTATCGGTTGGGAAGTCAAAAGGGGTAAACTGCTGCCTTAATGGCAGCTAATCAACAGTGGAGTTATTTTTGACGCAAAGCC
>JAGGYF010000026.1 GCA_021162685.1 Candidatus Iainarchaeum sp.
AGCTCCTAAGAAGATTTATGTCTGTGATACTGGTTTCTTGAACAACGTGGGCTTCAGGTTCAGTGAGAACAGAGGATTGGTTTATGAAAATGCAGTTTTCTTAGAGTTAGCGAGGAGAGGAAAGGAAAGCAAGAAGTTGACTTTATTGTGAAGAAGGGATTGAAGGTGAAAGAGGCAATACAGGTTTGTTTTGATGTTAAGAATGCGGAAACAAGGGAGAAAGAATTTGTGAAGTTGCTTTTGGGTTAGTAGGGGACAACCTATAAATAATTGGAGTGACACAGTTATTGATGGAGCTGTTGCTTAATGACTGGCCCAAACTAGGTAATACTCATGAAGATAGTAAGTATAACACACAGAGAAGATGCAGATGGTATTATTAGTCAGGCGCTTATCCTAAGGAGGTTTAGGTCAGATAGTGTCTTATTGTTCCACGCTGACCATACAAATTACCATTCTGTATTCAAGGATGTAATAGAAAGGGCAAAACTGGAAAAACCAGACCTCCTCATAATTACTGACCTAAGTTTAAAGAAGGGGGCGATTCCGTATATTGAAGAACTTAAGAGGATGGGTATACATATAGAAATATTTGATCATCATAAATGGGATAAAGAGGTATATAGTAAGATCGAAAAAATAGCTGATAAACTCGTTATTAGAGATTCAGAGAGAAAAGCGTGCGCAGAAATAATCCAAGAGGAATTCCTCCCTAACGATAGATTAGCAAAGAAGCTATCAGGATATGCTCATGGAAGTGATTACCCAACTAATAATACTCCAAGAGGGATTTCGTTATATCTTGACAGGGCAATAGCAAATATGATAACAAATGATAAGGATGATGACTTAAAGAGGACAGTGTATTTGGTGTCAGATGGGAAAATTGATCACGAGCTCATAAAAAAACACCATGACGAACGGGTGCAACTTGAAGAAGAGAACATGCGTGAGATGATTAAAACACTTGAAAAGGAGGAGGTAGAAGGTAAAAACATATTTTTTGGTGCATCAAGCTTCTTCCATGGTAAGGATGCTTGCTTCCGCGTACTTAACGAATTGCTTAAAATGGGGGAAACCCCTCATCTTGTTGTGATGTTTGATCCATCTGTCAAACAAGTAACATTAGTTAGAAGAGAAAATGATGAATTTGTTGACCTGTCAAAGTTTTGTGTTGAGATGGGGAAGGAAATTGGTTTGGGCGGAGGAGGACACCCTCATAGAGGAGGATTTGGGTATAAACCCAAAGATGAGAAGATACACCAAGGAGTAAAAAGAATGATTGTTGATAAAATCAGAAGGGGTAGAAAACCTGTAAAAAGATAACATGGGTGGATTCAGAAGTATTAACTATTTAAATATTTTTTTGTTAAATTAAATTATGCCAGCACATCAAAAGGGAATGTATGGTTACAAATGGAAAACTTGGGAATTTGGTATAAAGAAGGAACATAACAAAAGGGTTAGAGAAGCAATTTCTACAATTGCAAAACATCACGGAATTTCCAAAGAAGAAGCAAGGAATATAATTATATTGCATCTAAAAAAAGTTGTAGAGAAAACACATGCGCTGGAAGAGATTGAACCAGAAAACGTTAATAATGCTGACATCTACGGATATTTCCTCCGAGAAGAGTGGAGGAAGTTGATGGAGAAGAGGCAATAAATATTTAAATAATATGTGCCTATTTCTATGCGCTGATTGTGATAGGTATGAAGGCGTTCGTTATTACAAGCGCTGCGTGTTTCATATTCTATCTAGTGCTAACCGCAGGTTCTGGGGCCATAGGTCTTTGGAGCATATACGAGATCATCGCTGGATTATTACTCAGTATTATTGTTGGGTTTGTATCGCAGAAATACGTTGGGGGGAGGATGAGCAAGAAAGCGTTGGATCCAATGAGGTGGATGAGGTTCTTTGTCTATTTGATTTATCCTTTGTTCTGGGAGATGCTAAAAAGTAACGTAGATGTTGCAATAAGAGTTATAACAATGGATATTCATCCTGGAATAGTAAAGATAGATTCAAAACAGAACAACGATATTGGCGTGACTTTACTCGCAAACTCTATAACATTGACACCAGGGACACTGACTGTTGATGTTGATGAAAAAAATAACCTATATGTTCATTGGATTGATGTTAAGAAAAAACAGCCAAAAACAGAAGATGTCTGCGGAAAGATGGCTGATTGGGTGAGGAGGATTACACAATGAATATGTTATTTCTGGGCATAGGCTCTATACTTGCCTCATTTATATTACTCCCGTTAGTTAGGATGATAAGTGGCCCAACGATCCCTGACAGAGTGGTTGCATTAGATGCAATGAATACCTTTGTTGTTGTTTCAATGTTGTGCTTTGGTCTGGGATATAACTCACCCATATACATTGATGTTGCAATAGTATACGCGCTGCTCTCGTATGTAACAACATTGTACATAGCAAAATATTTGGAGGGAAGTCTTTGATTGAGGTAATATATGCACTGGCAGGTATTGGAATCCTCTTCAACTTCTTAGGTGGGATAGGGCTTGTTAGATTTCCTGATGTTTATACAAGATTGCACGCAGAAACCAAATGCACAACATTTGGATCAATATTTATTGTTTTAGCAATACTTTTGTATGAATTGGTGAATTGGAGCACTAATTCATGGGTCATGTCATTTCACTCTATTATTGCCCTTATCGCACTCATAATAACAAATCCCGCTGGTGCTCATGCAATTGCAAGGGCAGCACATCGCTCTGGTGTTCATCCAAAAGAAGCAGTTGTTGACAGTTATGAAAAGGTGAAAAGATGATATTTGAGATGGCAAACACAATAATCCTCATTATTATTATACTCACATCTATATTGGCTGTCAAATTCAAGGATCTGCTGGCATCTGTTATCGCGCTGGGTTTAGTTAGTTTGCTCCTCTCACTTGAATTCTATATATTGCAGGCACCAGATGTCGCTATAGCTGAAGCAGGTGTTGGTGCTGCCCTCACAACCGCGATATACGTATTTGCTGTGAGAGGAACACAGAGATTGGAGGAAGAGGAATGAGAAGGTTTGCGTTAGTTGCATTGATGATTGTTGTCTCCTTCCTATTCTTCGGAATGACGATTATGCACCCCATTGGAAAGCCCATACTGCAAGATATGGATAACTACTTCATAACTCATGCACAAGAGGAAACAGGTGCAAACAATGTTGTTACGTCAATAGTTTTTGACTACAGAGGATTTGATACACTTGGAGAAGCAACTGTGCTATTTGCTGCTGTGAGTGGCGTTGCAATGCTGTTTGGGAGGAGGATAAGAGCATGAGAGAGATGTCAAGAATAGTGAGGACTGTTTCGCACATCATGTTTCCATTTGTTATTATGTTTGGGTTTTATCTTGTTGTGCATGGGCATCTAACACCTGGTGGTGGATTCCAAGGTGGCGCAATAATAGCATCTGGTTTGGCACTGCTTATAGTCGCATATAGCAGAAGTAGAGTTAAGAAGGTTGTTAAAAAAGAGGTATTGACGACTATAGAAAGTAGTGGTTTGCTTATGTTTATTGGTCTGGCATTTTTGGGTATTGGTGCAACATTTTTCTATAATTTCTTGGCAAACAGCGGGATTATTTTTGGGGATTCAGTTGCATATGGGATAAACCCAGGAAACCTTAACACAGCAGGCACGCTTCCATTGATGAGTATTGCAGTTGGATTAGAAGTTCTTGCTGGGTTGAGCATCATTATACTCATGCTTGCAATTGGTTCATTAGCAGGGGAGGGATCACGATGATGTTTATTGTTTACCTCACTGTTGTTGCATTGATTGGAATTGGGCTGTATGCTATTATCTTCAAGAGAAACCTGATAAAAATCGTGATAGGAGTGAGTTTGGTAGAGTGTGCTGCAAACCTGTTCCTTGTATCTCTTGGCTATAAGGAAGGGGGTGTTGCTCCTATTTTCACAATGGCTCCACACGAGAATATGGTACTACCCACTCCGCAGGCATTAACTCTAACAAGTATTGTGATAGGTGTTGCAGTTACTGCTCTTATGTTGTCGTTTGCTATGAACTACTATAAAAGTTATGGGACATTAGATGCTACAAAGGGGAGGCTGAAAGGATGATATTTGAACACGCACCAGCACTGATTATCGCGTTTCCTCTACTGACATCTTTTGCAGTTCCTATCCTGAATAGGTTTGGTGAAAAATTCAGAAATTTCTTTGTTCTCCTATCATTATTATTTTCTCTATTTTTTGTCTTAACACTTGCACCACAAGTATATTCACACGGCGTTATTGTGTATACATTTGGTTCTACATCTCCAGGCATAACCCTGCCATCTGGCTACTCCATGCCAATCCGAATAACATTTACTATTGATGGGATGAGCATATTCATGGCATTCATTGCATCCATTGTATCCATCTCTGGACTTATATACTCCTGGGGATTTCTGAAAAAGGAAAGGGTAGGTATGGATAAATTCTATTCATTGCTCTTACTCATGAGTGTTGGAATGTATGGAATGATATTTACTGGTGACCTATTCAACATGTTTGTCTTTCTTGAGATACTATCTATTGCTTCATGCGCCTTAATAGCGTTCTGGGTGCACAAGGGAGAAACATCAGAAGCAGCGTTTAAATATATGGTGGTGAGTAGTATTGCTGCACTCTTCATGCTAATCGCAGTTGGAATATTTTATGGGCAATATAACGCACTAAACATTGCAGCAATTGCTTCCATGATAAATTATAATTTGCTTGATAAGATCGCCCTTTCCCTTTTGATCGTTGGTCTTGCGATGAAAGCAGGCGCAGTACCGATGCACATGTGGGTGCCAGATGCTTATGGCCAAGCACCAGCACCAATAACAATGATGCTTGTTGCTGCAAGCCAAGCGAGCCTTTACGCCTTATTTAGAACTTGTTTCACATTATTTGGATTAAGGTTGGATGTCGCTATGGTGGGGTGGATCATTATTATTTTGGGTATCCTATCCATGTTTGTTGGGGTTACAATGGCAATACCCCAAAAGGATATAAAAAAACTTATGGCATACCACTCAGTATCACAAACTGGGTATATGTTACTTGGTGTTGGAGTCGGACTTGCTGTTATGAATGACCCAATAGCATTTCAGACATATGGTATGAAAGCAATGGAAGGGAGCATATTCCATATAATAAACTATGCATTATACAAGGGATTGCTGTTTCTAACAGCGGGCGCCATATTCTATAAACTGAAAACGAGAAACCTTGACGAGATGGGAGGAATTGCCCATAACATGCCATTGACAACACTCTTTTTCATCATAGGCGCATTGGCTATTGCTGGCATTCCTCCGCTTAATGGTTTTGCATCCAAATTCCTAATATATGAGAGCGTATATCGGTTTAATCCTCTGTTGTCCATAATCGCAATGGTCGTTTCTGTATTGACGTTAGCATCATTTGTCAAAGTATTCCATAGTGCGTTCATGGGACCAAAAATGAAGAAAAACGTTCGAGAAGCACCAAGGGCTATGCTGCTTGGAATGGCAATTATTGCTATTTTGATTATCATATTTAGTTTATTTCCTGCAATGGTTGTTAGGACAATTGTTGACCCAGCAGTGATTGCACTGGCGAACCAAGGCAACTATATATCTGCGGTGATGGGAGGGATATGATGTTGGAGTCATACAGTGGGTATTGGTATCCTCTTGTTTTTGTTAGTGTGTTTCTTATACTGAGCTTCATTGTGTACATATTAAGTAGGGTGTTCTTTTCAAGTGCACATAAGAAGGGGGAGCAGGCAAAACCATTTCTATCTGGAAATAAAGAGACTGAGAAGGTTCATATTCCTGCATCAAGTATATACTGGGGATTCATAAAGGCACTTAGAGGATACTACGATGTGATAATCCCCTTCCACACAGGCAATATCAATGATTATATGGGTGCGTTTATTATTGTCTTAGCAATTGTATTGACAGTAGTAGAGGTGTTAACATGATAAAAAATGCATTCAAGAGAGCATTATGGGTGTATCATATTAACACTGGCGGATGTAATGGATGTGATATTGAAATTATTGCTGCATTAACACCAAGATATGATGCTGAACGGTTTGGCATAAAATTGGTTGGTTCCCCAAGGCATGCTGATGTTCTACTTGTCACAGGACCAGTAACTGCAAAGATGGAAGATAAACTGAAAAGAGTATACGAACAGACGCCAGACCCAAAAGTTGTCATAGCAGTAGGTAATTGTGGTGCAAGCACAGGTGTGTTCCATAACTCATATTCAATAAGGGGGCCCATTGATAAAATCATTCCTGTGGATGTTTATGTTCCTGGGTGCCCCCCAAGGCCAGAAGCAATAATACATGGAATTGCCAAGGCATGGGAGAAATTGGAGGGAAAGAAGTGAGAATAGAAGAAATTGAAAATGTAATAAAGGAGAAGGTTGGAAAGGGGGTGATCACCTCCGAAATAAGAAAAAGGAAGGTTGTTGGAAAGGAGAGGAAGAGCCTCTGGATGAGAATAAAAAAGGAATCATTGAAAGATGTAATAAAGGTTCTCTTTGATTTTCAATATCCTCATCTCTCAGTAATTTCTGGAAGTGATTTGGGAGACAAGGTTGAATTATTGTATCACTTCACATTGGGATACGGAGAACCACAAAAGGAACAATTAATTACATTTGCAGTTCAGTTGGATAAGAAAGACCTTACAATACCAACAATCACAGATCTGATACCTGGCGCATTACTCACAGAGAGGGAAAAACAGGAATTCTTCGGCATAAAAGTGATTGGGATACCTGACTCAAGAAGGGCATTTCTTGCTGATGACTTAAAGAATGCGCATCCTTGGATAAGGGATGACAAAGAAACTGCGAGAATTGCAAAGGATGTACATGCAAAAGAGGTGAAAAAATGAGCAAGACAGTAAACATACCAATAGGTCCTGTGCATCCTGCATTAAAAGAACCAGTAAGATTTACAATTGAAGTAGAAGGAGAGAAGGTAGTTGGTGCAGACTATGAAGTAGGTTATGTACATAGAGGGATAGAATGGGCAGGTATGAGACAGAATCCGATAAAAACAATACACCTCTCAGAAAGAATATGTGGAATCTGCGCATTTTGTCATCCTTTATGTTTCGTACAAGCAATTGAGGAGATTGGTGATGTAGAAGTACCTGAAAGGGCTGAGTATATACGCGTCATAACTGCAGAACTTGAGAGGATACACTCGCATATGCTATGGGCAGGCGTTGCAGCACATGAAATAGGTTTTGATTCTATCCTGAACCTAACATGGAATATAAGAGAGAAGGTAATGGATATTGTGGAATACATAACTGGAAACAGGGTAACATATGGTATGTTGCAGATTGGTGGTGTTAGGAGGAATATAACAGAAAAACAATATCCTAAGATAAGGGAGGCAACACAGTATTATAGAGAGTTGCTTGATAAGATTGAGGATGTTTTCCTCAGGGACCCAACAATTAGAATGAGATCAAGAGATGTTGGGATACTCACAAAAAAGAGGGCGCTTGAATTATGCGCAGTTGGACCAACTGCACGTGCATCTGGTGTTCCAAAAGATGTAAGGCAGGACTTCCCCTATATTGCATACCCAGACCTTGATGTAAAGGCGATAATGCCAGAAGAACCCATTGGTGATGTATACGATAGGATTTTTGTTAGGATAAGGGAGATAGGGCAATCGGCAGATATTATAGAACAATGCCTAGACCAGATGGAACCTGGCCCGATCCTCGCTGAGCAGAATGTGGCAAAATTGCTTGCAGACCTGCAGAACTTTGAGGGTGAAGCAGTGGGAAGAGCAGAGGCACCAAGAGGAGAGGTATTCCATTATGTTAGAATGAACAAAAATGAGGCTCCTCTCTCATGGAAGGCAAGGGCACCAACATACAATAATGTGCAAACATGGCCAGACATGATTGTTGGAGAAGAACTTGCTGATGTCCCCATTATCGTCGCATCAATTGACCCTTGTGTAAGCTGTACGGACAGGGTAACTTTGATCAAGGATGGAAAAGAAGAGATAGTTACAGGGGAACAATTACACAAACTAAGTGTTCTCAAAACTAAAAGGGTGATGAGGAGATGATGGAGACCATTATGCAAATTGTATTTGTACCAATAGGTATTGCCTCACTTGGCCTGATACTCTCACTAATTTTTAAGGGGATAGATAGAAGAATTGCTGCTAGATTCCAAGCAAGGGTCGGTCCGCCACTTGTACAGCCATTCAGAGATATTATGAAACTCATGCTAAAAGAAACGATTGTCCCTGAAAATTGTGTGAGATGGGTGTATGAATCTGCCCCAATCATTGCACTGGTTGGCTCACTTATGTTGTTGCTCTATATACCCATGGGGCCATTTAATGCACCACTTGGAAATTTTGGTGATTTGATATTAGTTCTTTATCTATTCACAATACCAAGCTTAGCAATGGTTGCAGGCGGCTTTGCATCAGGAAACCCATATGCAACAATAGGTGCGCAGAGAGAGATGGTAATGATGATGAGCTATGAATTGCCATTAGCAATGCTCGCTGCTGCAACTGCATGGAAAGTAACAAGCTTCTCAATTGCTAAAATATCAAGTACTGTGATATGGTCAACTGTGGGGCCGTTGGGTTTAGTAGGTATTTTGTTGTTATTGGTCGTTGTTTTATCTGTCGCACCAGCAGAACTTGTTAAGATACCATTTGATGCGCCAGAGGCAGAAACAGAGATAGCAGGGGGATTGCTTGTAGACTACTCAGGGAGGAATCTCGCATTGTTTTATCTTAGTGATGCTGTCAAAAGTTTTGCATTTGCATCGCTAATTGTGGCGTTATTCTTCCCATTCAAACTAGGCACTACAATTTGGGGGGAATTTCTGTGGTTTCTCCTCAAAGTGCTCATTGTGATGATTGTATCTGTCACTACGGTTAGGGTTGCTGCTGCAAGATTGCAGATAGATAATATTGCTGGGTATTATTGGAAACCCATTGCATTGGTCTCTCTTGCAGCACTTGCTCTTATAGCAATTGATACGGCGGTGGTGATATAATGCCTACTCCTGCATTTTTTGAGTTGGTCAAGCAAATTCTGAGCAAGCCTGTGACAAATCTTTTCCCGTCAAAGTACGCTCCTGCATCAATAAAGAAATTCCTGAAAAAAGGTAAAATCAATCCACCCATAAAAACACCTGATAAGTTTAGGGGAAAATTAATCTATGAGAAGGATAAATGTATTGGATGTGGGATGTGTGTGCGAGTTTGCCCTTCAAGTGCAATGGAACTTGTTGGTGAACCTCCAAAAAGGAAAATAAAACACTATGTTTCAAGGTGTACATTTTGCGCAATTTGTACTGAAGTTTGCCCTGTCAAATGCCTGCATATGAGTGATGAGTTCCTTCTGGCAGATTTTGATAAACATTCAGAAAACCTTATAGTTGGTTGAGCTTATCCCATTCTTCATCTGAAATTATCTTTATTAGTTTGTCTGCTGCTTCCTTTACCTTTTTACTTAATCCTATCCTGTAAGGTGACTCTTTTTTCTGTATTCCAATTAGGATTACTTCCCCACAGTATGGCTGAACGTAATCAATAAAGAAAGAGAGTGGGATAGAATGTGTTGAGAAGTGTGCTCGTGGGATGCTCTCTTTATTAATTATTCTTACTGCACCCGGTTCTAATCCCATATCGGCTATATCAACAATGACAAGCAATTCAGGCCCTTTCTGTTTGATAACGCCAGTGAAATTTTCTGGGGCTGTTCCAGAGTCAATACAGAGCCACTCGCTCTTCTTGAACTTCTTTGCGATGTAGGGGCCTACGCCATCATCTCCTCTCATAATATTGCCAACACAAAGAAGGATATTCATGCTAATGTTTTATATTGCGCTGTTTTTATAATATACTCATGTTTTTCCATATTATAGGTGTAGAGGCAGATATATTCAAAGCAAATAAGGAACTTGCTGAAAGAAACAGGATGCTCTTCAAAAAACATAATGTCAAAACAATAGATGTGATGGGTGCGATAGGCTCTGGAAAAACTGCCCTTATTGAGACAATGTCTCATCTGCTAAAAAAGAGAGGTATTAGGGTTGGGGCAATAACAGGGGATGTCGCAGGCGATGATGATGCAAAACGCCTGGAATCAATTGGTGTCCCAGTTGAAAACATAAATACTGGGAAAGAGTGCCACTTAGATGCTCATCTTATACACCATGCCATTGAACACTTTGATTTAGATGCTATAGATGTTCTTTTTATTGAGAATGTTGGTAATCTTGTATGCCCAGCAGACTTCCAGCTTGGAACAGATATTAGATGTGTTGTTGTATCTGTAACAGAAGGAGACGATATGGTAAGAAAACATCCTGTAATATTTGGAACAAGTGATGTTGCTGTTGTAAATAAAATAGATCTGGCGGATGCTATGGGTGTTGACCTAAAACGAATTGAAGAAGATTTTAGAAAGATAAAACCAAATGGCATACTTATTGAAACTTCTGTAAAGACTGGTGAGGGAATAGAAAAATTGATGGATGCGATGGGGTTATAATGCACGAGTTCTCAACTGCACAGGGGATTGTTGAAACTGCCATACACTATGCTAAAAAAAACAAGGCAAAAAAAGTAAAAAAGGTGTTTCTTGAAATTGGGGAGCTCACGTTTCTAAATGTTGAACAGTTAAAATTCTCCTATGACATATTGAGCAAAGATACCATACTAGACAACAGCGAATTAGTAGTAGAAGTAAAAAGTGCCACATATAAATGTATGAAATGCGGTGCAAGTGGGAAATTGGGGAAGATTGAAAATGAAGATCACTTTTCTATCCCCGTGTTTCATTGTCCAAAATGTGGAGGAGAGATAGAGATTTTGTCTGGTAGGCAGTGCTTTATAAAGAATATGGAGATTGAGGTCTAATGTTTTCTCCTTCTAACAAAATTCTTTAATTCATTCTTTATCTCACTAAATATCTTCTGTTCCCTTATCCTACCATAGAAGAGGAAGAGTATGCCCATAACTACACCAAACAGGGCAAACATATCTGGGCTGATAAATGTCAGCGAACTATGAAGTATGAGATACCAAAACCCAAAAGAGATTGTGCTGCCCCACAATATTGAAAAAAAGGCTCTTATCCTGTTCAAACGTAGTGCGTATGAGATGAGGGCAGCCCACATAAAGCCGACTGAGAAGGAGACAAACGCAACAGAAAAATAATAGCCCAAGTGGCCAAACCTATTTGAGAATTTTTCAAAAATTCGCTCTGTATTGCTCTCTACCTCTCTTATTCTTTTGTTGGTGAATTCACAAAACCGCTCAATTATATATTGTCTGTGTAGTAATTCATATTCAAGGAGGTCAAGAATAGAGAACAAGAGAACAATGAGAACAGAGTGAGTCATCAATGTCCATAAAAAGATCTGAAACAAATCCATGTGTGGCAATGCATAAGGAATAGCAACTGCTGGACCAAAGAAGTAGATTACGAACAAGAATTTGAGTATGAAATCCATATATCAAAGAAGGGAAATACTGTTTAAAAATGTTTCCTTAACACCACATTGGCCCTGGGTATCCCATTGTCCCTAATGTTAGTATGTGGAATACTATGAGTTTTATATGTCCTAAGAACGGAATCCAAAATATTTCTTTCCCAATAATGTCAGCATCAGTTACAGGTGTTGCAAGACAACCAGGCCAACCGACATCGCTCTCATTACATATTCTTGATATTGTGCTGGACAGTTTTGTGCATCTTTTTTCGTTTCCTATCTGCTCCCACTCAGCGCACTCTATTCTCACAGAATCCGGGAGTTTATTGGCATCGCCCTTTGTTATATAGAAGTTGCCATCTTTTGCTTTGACTTTTGCTATAACCCTATGTATTATCTGGATACCAGATGTTTTTGAGTTGTATACAATAATATCCCCAGTCTTTTCAACTGGCAGAGTTTGGCCATCCGGAAATACTAGTGTCTTTGTCTCCTGGGTTATGTTGTTAGGGAGTATGGAATAATCAAATGTTGTGTTTAGGACAACAAGTGGAGCATGTATCTCATCAAAAGATGCGCCGTGTAAAACTACGATGTCTCCAACATTTAATGTTCCTTTCATACTGCAGGATTGTACAATAACCGCTGGGGGGTATGCATTTAGTATCATAGGCAATATCACAAAGTATAGTAGAGCAGCAACACCAAAACCCACAATCCAATCAACCAGTTCTGCTTTCCAGCCACTCAATCCATATCTCCTTTTGATGATCTCAGCTGGATCGTATCGTTTTATTGTCCTCCATGTTGATTTTATTTTGTTAAGCATGCTATCCCTCACGGCCTTGCGGTGCTTTCACCTCTTGACACGCCTGTTGCAATTAAATGTGCAACTCTTATACATTCGGGCAAACTTGATCTGTCCAGCGAAACAGAGAGAAAATCTCTCGCCTCATCCTTTGTGCAGCCTATGTGTTGAAAATATATGTTTCTAAACTTATATACCGGACCAGACGACTTAATAAGTTTCCACTTATGGTCATGGTTAGGAACGTTTTTTAATGCCCTCTTTATTAATCGCATGTTTGGTTTTTTTCTTGACACAACGACAACAGGAAGCCCTGTATTTTTATTCAGTGCGTTGATATCAACTACATTAAATCCACCAAATGCTATACCGTCAAGGAAGATACAACGAAGTTGTCCCCTGTGTTTTGAGTGGTTTATCAATGTTGTTAGGTTGGTTGTTGCATCGTCTCCATCTATTTGGATATATGTTGATAATACTCCCTCAAGAACAGAACTTCCTCTTAGCACTGCTCCAACAACAATAACAGACGTATCTCTTTTCCTAAAAGAGCCATCATCGAAGCCAACAAATCTGACCTCTGATTTCAACATTATCACTTCTTTTTTGCCTCTATCTTCTGTATGCCTCTTTTCAAACTTGCTAACTCTTTATCAATGATGTCTAGTGCGCCAAGAAGTGCCTTTTTTGGCGTGATGCCTTTACACTTTATGTATACCTTTGTATCACCAATAAGGGGGTGTTCTTTGTTATAAACAGCAACCTCCACCTTTGGGTTTTGGAGCAATGCCCAACATAAAAGTTGAGGAAATGTGTGCTGCTCCCCGGGTATCTCAAAGACCATTGTATCTTTTGTTTCCTTTAAGACATTTATCTTCATAATAACACCTCAATAAAGTTTTCCGCTTCCATAATCATCAGCTATTTTTCTCTCCTCTTTTGAACCACATACATCACAGATTAACTCTTTTCCTTCAAGACGTAACGGGTTTTTACATTTTGAACAATAAGCTTTTATCACACCAAGATGTTTTCCATCAAGTGTAAGAGAGATCGTTTGTTTATTCTCTTCCAAGATTTTGGCCCGTATTATGTCGCCTGCTCTAAGTTCATCTCTCATGGAGTTAACATATCCTCTTTTTACATGGCTTACATGAATAACTGTCTGTGTATCTGGCGGAGGAACATATCTGACTTCTTCTGTTTCTTTTGGAACGAGTGAGACAAACGCAACAGAATCCCTTACAAGATTAACGATGCCAACAACTATTAGCCCCCTATGCATAAGTGTAGATGTCTGCATCTTGCCTTTTACTCTCACTACTCTCTTATTGTAATCAATGTCCACAGAGCCAATATTTGAAGCAAGTACCTTTCCATCACTAACAAATGCTCCCTTACCTGGTAGAAACTCCTCTTCCTCTGCAATAAAGTCCCCTGGGAAAACTATGTCTGCCATGTTATCGCCAAAAACAGCGCTATATTTATACAACACATCATTTATAAAAGGTATATATGGATACTGTATTCACTGATGCCTATCTTGAGCATGATATGGGGGGCCATCCGGAGAATAAACATAGGCTAGATGCTGTACTCAGATGGATGGAAAAAAATAGAATAGAACGCATAAAACCAGAAAATGGAGAAAAATATTTGGAAATTGTGCACAGCAGAGCACATATCTCACATATAAAGCATTGTAAACCAGGATTTATTGATGCTGATACCTACATAACAGAAAAGAGTTATGAGGTAGCATGTCTTGCTGTGGGTGGAGCAGTGACTGCTGCGGAGAATGAGGCATTTGCCATTGTCAGACCCCCTGGCCATCATGCAACAAGGGATAGAGCAGGAGGATTTTGCATATTCAACAACATTGCTATTGCAAGTATATGGCTGAACAAACGCGTTTTTATCATAGATTTTGATGCGCATCATGGGAATGGCACACAAGATATAGTGATGGGGAACGAAAATATAATGTATTTTAGCACACATCAGAGCCCATTATATCCTGGAACCGGACTTGAAAGCAAGGAGAATTGTATAAATGTACCATTACATCCAGAGACGAATGATAATACATATATCAAAATAATTGATAAAGTGCTGAAACCTGCTATTGAGTCATTTAATCCAGAGTATATTGCTGTTTCTGCTGGGTTTGATAGCTACTACAAAGACTATGGGTGGCTAACACAGTTACGGCTTACCCAGAAGAGTTATAGGAAAATATGCGAGGTAATAAAGCCGTATAAATCATTCTTTGTGCTTGAGGGAGGATACAACCCAGAATCCATAAAAGAAGGCGTTGAATCAATCATAGGGTATTTATAGGGGAATATCATTAGTATAGAGTAATGCTTGAATCACTCATAAATCCAGAGGTAGCTGAAAAAAGGCCTTATGAGGTTATGTTTTTAGCGTTTATCATGGCTGTTGTTTCGATGGGTATGGCTACACTTGTTGGGAGAGGAGCAGAAGTTAGCCATCTTGCTGTTGCATTCATATGTATTGGAGCAGCCCCATTGATGGTACATGCAATAAGACTGGAAGCAAAAGAAGATGAACTATTTGAGAATGAAAGCGAATTCAATATATTGCACAGGCATGGTGACATGCTTGAGATATATGGGTATTATTTTCTTGGTGTTATCCTCGCCTTTTCTCTTATGTATGTAATATTGCCTTCCCAACCAGCATACAATTTATTTGCTGCACAGTCAAATGAATTGAATATCATTCATGATATGCGTGGCACTGGTAACGTTGCAAAGCCGTGCGGCTTTTTCTGCATATTCCAAAACAACTTAGAGGTGCTTATCTTAGCAACAATCTTTTCATTTGTGTTTGGTGCTGGTGCAGTATACATTATAACATGGAACGCAAGCATTGTTGGTGTATTTGTAGGTATAATGGCAAAAGAACTCGCTGCAAAACAGGGATACAATGTGGTTATGGCATACCTCATTGCCCTGCCTGTTGCACTTATCTCATTATTCCCTCATGGTATATTTGAGATAGGAGCCTACTTTTTTGGTGGACTGGCAGGAGGGATGCTCTCTGCATCGCTTTTGAGAGGGAAACTCGGAAAAAAGGTTGTTATTAGAGATATAGCCACTATGTTCCTACTAGCTGTTCTGTTTGTTGCAATAGGTGCAGTAATAGAAACAAGTTAGAGTATTAGCTCAAAAACGCCCATAGAAACCATAGTTACAATCACGCCAGCAATGACAACACCAGCAGCAATTGCATTAAATGCCTTTCTCTTCGGCATTCCGAGGATGTAAGCAGCAACCGCGCCCGTGTATGCACCAGAACCTGGAAGAGGGATTGAAACAAAGATTAATAGGCCGATAGGCCCCCACCTCATAATGTATGGCCTTACCTTTTTGTGTATAGCATATATCCGCTTGCGGATAGGTTCGTATTGTTCAATATAGAAAAACGCGTGGTCCAGAAACCAAAAAAGTGGGATAACGAGGAGGACATTTGTAGACACACAGATAAAGAATACAGCTAATGGATTGATGCCCATTGAGATACCTAACGGTATTGAGCCCCTTAATTCAAGCCAAGGTATCAATGTGGTCAAAATCAGATAGATAAATTTGTCCATCATCTACTTCTTCCTCTTATATTTTGATGCTCTCCTCTTCAAGTCATCAAGAATATCTTTTGTAGAGATGGGTGTTCCCTCTCTTGTCTTCTCCAGAACAAACTCATCATATTTCTCTCTTAGGTCCTTCTCTATACGTTCTACTTCTTTCTTTGATGCTCCCTGCCCTAGTCGCTCAGCAAGATGTGTAAGCTCCAATGGGAATATAATCTTTGACGACCTTCCCTCAGCAACCTTTTGTAATGCTTGAAGATAGAGGTACTGCAATGCTGGATCGTTGAGCTTTCCTGCTGCTTCCTTTATTGCCTCTATTTTTATTGCTTGTGCTTGTGCCTCCTGCTGCGCAGCATACTTAAGCTCCTCTGCCCTTTTCCTCTTATGCATTGCATCCATAACCTCTGATGGCAACTCAACGGCTTGTATCTCTACCTTAACAGACTCAATACCCCAATCCTTGCTTATACGTTCAAGACCCCTATGCAACAACTCGTTTATCAGATTTACCTGGGAGATAACTGCCTCAAGCTCCATCTTACCCACTACATCTCTCAGATGTGCCCGTATATAATCTGTAACTGCCTTCTTTGGATTTTCAATATTTAGTACTGCTGCTTTTGGGTCAACAATCTTTATGAATGTAATGGCGTCAATCTTCAACTTTATGTTGTCCTTTGTGACAACCTCCTGTGGCGCAATATCCACTGTTGTTACCCTAAGGTCAACAATATAGGGTTCATCAATAAAAGGGATAAGAAAAACCCATCCAGGACCAGCGACCTTATGAAATTTTCCGTATCTGAGGATTACTGCACGCTCATATTCATTTAACTGGATAACAAGTGGTGGGCTTCTTGTGTACACTATTGCTAAGATAACGAGTATGCCCAAAAGAAACATGGAAGGAGCAAGGAGATTGTATATGTATAATACAACAAGTGCAATTATGATGATGGCAATAATAAAAAGGAATACACCAACTTCCCTGCTCATCTTAGGTCCAACACGTCTGACAACAGGCTGTATTGGGCCTTTTGCTGGCGATTTTGAGACTTTCATCATGCCACCAAGTATTTAAAAGGAGTAAGTATATAAAAATGTTGTACTTTAAGGGGAACTATATGAAGAAAACGCTCGTATTGTGCGTGGACAGAGATGATGACCTCGGGAAAAAAGCAAAAAAGAAAGGTCCATTTATTGGGGAGAAGGCATGTCTTAAGGCTGCAGAAGCGTTAGCACTAGCAGACCCAACAGAATCAGATATAAACGCCATATATATGGCAGTTAAGATCTATCGCGAGATGAAGAAAGCTGGTGAAGATGTAGAAGTTGCAACACTTGCAGGTCATAGTTCAAGAGGGTACCTAGCAGACAAACGTATTGTTGAACAGCTTGAAGAGCTGCTTGGAAAATATAAATTCACAGATATTGCATTTGTAAGCGATGGAGCAGATGATGAACAACTGCTTCCAATCCTCCAGAGCAGAGCAAAGGTTTCAAGTGTCCATACTGTTATTGTTAAGCAAGCAAAGGAACTTGAGAAGAGCTATTATGTAATAAAGGAATTGCTTAGAGACCCACATTTTGCACGCCTTGCCTTTGGGCTACCTGGTGTTGTGTTAGCAATATATGGGATTGTAAATCTCTTGGGCATACAGCACATATCCATAAATCTTATATTGGGGCTAGTAGGAACGTATCTTATATTGAAAGGTTTTGGTATAGAGGATGCACTTGTAGGAGCATTCAACACATTCAGAAAAACCACATCTATTGAAAGAGCATCATTCCCGCTCTACCTCGCATCATTTTTCATGTTACTGTTATCTGTGTGGGCAGGTATAGACACAGTAGGTATCACAGGAAAGAGCATTGCCCAAAATGTCACAGTGCAGGTCGGAAACAGGATGATTATTGCTGTTGCATCGTTCTTTAATGGATTTATTGGATTGTTTACAGTTGCTGCAATTTTATTCTTGGCTGGGAGAATTGGGGATATGTACTACAAAAAAGAGTACCATAGAATCAGGAAGTATGCAAGAAGCATCGTGTCTATGATTGCTTTCTATATCATTATGGACCAAGCAACAAGGTTTGTTCTCTATTGGACAAATGCCACACAAATGGGGCCAACATTCTCTGACCTTCTTGTAAGTGTTGGAGTGTCCTTCCTCATAACTGTTGTTGGTTTTGTTGTTGTGAGTTATGTATACACAAAAAGGTATGTTTCAAAGAGGATGAAAAAAGGGTTAGAGGTAAAAGATATAGATGGAAAAAGTATTGGGAAGGTTGTTGCAGTTGACCACAAAAATCAATCGTTTGCATATGTACATGACAAGGAGAAAAAGGTATTAGGATTTAACAAAGTCCTCGTTGTCAAGGATAACTACGTGATTATATCAGGTTAATATACGTTTTATCTTCTTTAACAATTGTTTCTTCTTTCTTGATTTCACAAGAGCAGCATCTAAAACCTCATATATATTTGATGCTGTAATGACCTTTATCCTTTTTTTCTGTTCTTTGGAGAGGAGGACGTCTCCCTTGTTTGCTTCTGGTATAACGACTGTTTTTATTCCTGCATCAATAGCTGCTTCAACCTTTTGTGTTATGCCACCAACAGGAAGTACCTCTCCCTTAACACTCAATGAACCTGTCATAGCAACACTTTGGTCTATCTTAACATTTTCAAGCGCAGAAATCAAAGCAGTTGCAACAGATACACTTGCAGAATCCCCCTCAACGCCCTCATATGTTTGTAGGAATTGAACATGTATGTCCCTCTTGGATATGTCTGTTCCTTTACACTTCTTTATAATAACTGAAACATTTTGTATTGCCTCCTTAGCGATATCTCCAAGTTTACCTGTGGCTATGATCTTACCCTCACTTTTTGACATACCAGGAGAAACCTCTGCCTCAATAGGAAGCACAAGGCCTGCATCACCCATCACTGCCAAGCCATTCACTTTTCCGACCCTTGACCCAGAAACAGTAAATATCTCGTATTCCTTCTTCATCGTTATGTATTTATCTGCAATCTGTTGTTCCATTGTCCTTGCAATCTTCTTTGCCTTCTCTATATGCTCTGGTGTAACATACTTAGCACCCTCGCTTTTCGCAATGTCTCCTGCTGCCCTAACAAGACCACCAAGCTCCCTCAACTTTACAGTCAATTTCCCTCTCCTCCCTGCTCGCTTCCTTGCCTCTATAATGATAGCAATCACTGCATCTCTTGTAAAGTGAGGTATCTTTCCATCCTTTACTACCTCCTGAGCAACAAATTGTGCGAGTTTCCTCCTATTCTCTAAGGTGTCTGGCATCGTGTCGTTTAGGTATACTTCATATCCATATCCTCTTATCCTGGAACGTAGTGCTGGATGCATCTTTCTAAGGTCTAGGAGATTGCCAGCTGCAACAAGGACAAAATCGCATGGTACAGGTTCTGTATGCACCATTGCTCCTGAGCTTAATTCAGATTGTCCAGTTATACTGTACCTTTTCTCTTGCATAGCAGTTAGCAATTCTTGTTGTGACTTAGGGGAAAGCGTTGATATCTCATCAACAAAAAGTACTCCTTTATTTGCTTTGTGTATCATACCTGCCTCAACCCTCAGATGTGGGGGTGTTCCTAAGCCTCCTGATTGGAGAGGGTCATGCCTAACATCCCCGAGGAGCGCGCCTGCTTTTGCTCCTGTTGCATCAACAAATGGAGCATGTGTCTTCTCACTATTATCAACTATAACTCGTGGTGCATTGCTCCTGGAGAATGTTCTGAGTTGCATGCCTATTACAATACTCATGCCAAGAAGTCCTGCGACAACTAGTGATGCTGCTGCCATCATCTCGCTTATCCACCCTAATCTGAGAAAGACCCAGGGAATAGAAAGCATGAAGAGGAACATGATGAACGCAACTGTCTGTCTATGATTGCCTGCTGATAATGTCTCAAGATTTTCCTTCTCAACAATCTTTCTTCCTTCGCCTGCTTTTACTGCTTTTATTAGTGGCCTGTTCGGATCCTTTGGATTAGGATAAACAAGAATATCCACAAGCTCTTCAACAGGGAGAAGTTCTGCCATAGCCATTGCTAACATGCTCTTTCCTGTCCCAGGATCTCCCAGAAGAAAAACGTTTCTTCTCTGTTTTGCTGCTTTTTTTACAATCTCAACTCCTCTCTCCTGACCTATCACTTGGTCTATTGTTTTCTTAGGTACTGGAATCTCTTCTGTTGTCCTGAACTCTATATCCAACTCTTTCTCTTTTCTCCTCATTGATAACACTTTTATATTGTTTTATTCATAAACCTTTTGATGTTGCTCTTTTTTTTATCACGTGAAAATCCTGAACTCGCAAAGGCAGAGGTTAAAGCATTGGTGGACAGGGTTATTGAGGAACATAATACATACATCATCGCTGAATCTGAGCCATGGAGGCGATTGCAACTCACAAGGTTTGTATGCAAGGTCCTTGACGAAAAAGAATTAGGCAGAATGAAATTAAAAAGGTTTGCTATAAGAGTAACAAGAATAAAAGGAGACGCTGATAAAAGCAAAATAATCAAAAAAATTGCATCAAAAATAAACGGAAAGGTTGATCTTGAACATCCTGATGTTATCATAAGGGTTTTTGTTGACGGTGATAGGGAGATAATCACAGAGCAACTTTATGAATATACAACTGAGGAGATAAAGTGCAGGAATGTCAATGCCCGGCCGTTTTTTGTGCCAACATCGCTACAGCCAAAATGGGCAAGAATCCTATTAAATCTTGCTGGGCTAAAAGAAGGAAACAGCATGCTTGATCCATTCTGTGGAGCAGGTGGAATACTGCTTGAGGCATGCACACTTGGTATAGACGCAATGGGTATAGAACTTGACGAAAAATGCTATGAGGGATGTAAAGAAAACCTATGGTTCTATCATTGCGATGATGTTATTGTAGAACACAATGATTTTTTAGAATGGAAACCGAACAGGAGGTTTGATGCCATTGTTACTGACCTTCCATATGGAAAAAGTACTTCTCTGTTTGGTAGGGATATTGATGAGTTGTATGAAAAAAGTTTTAAAAAAATGAGAGATATTTCAGATAAAATTGTGGTAGTTGGCCCAAAAGATTTGAGTAAGATATTGAAAAGATGCGAGTGGAACGTAGAGAATACATTTAGAGTGTATGTACATAAAAGTTTAGACAGATGGATACATGTTTGCGGATCAGAGTGAGGAGAGATATCTTTTGTATTCATTATATAATTTATTGACCTGTCTTTCCCCAACCCTCCTCTTCCCAAAACATTTATGTGGTACAAGTGCCCCAGAGAATGTTTTGGGTATATGCAACAATTCATGTAGTATTGTCTTCTCTTTTTCCTCTTTGTCCAGTTTATCAAATCGCTCGGAAACAACTTCTATTACATATGCAGGAGGGATAGACAATACCTGCTGCCAAACTCTTGGCAACTCCCATATCCTAGCAATTGCACTTGATCTGCTCCTATAACTGCGTACACAGAACACCCTATCTGTCTGGATGTGGGAAAGGTCCAATCCAATAACCAATTTGACAACAATCTCTTTAACGTCTGGGGCATTTTCCCATCTCATTTTCCCACAATCCTCCCTTCAAACAGTATCTTTGGTCCCCTGTACCATCCCCTAATCACATCCTCCTTGTGAAAACCTTTTATATTCTTCATTATGTCAAAGAAATTTCCAACAAGCATGCATCCACGTATGGGTTTGGTCAGCTCTCCATGTTCAACAAAAAACCCTGTGGATATGCTCAATGCAAAGTCGCCAGTCATAGGATTAAGATTATGAAATCCCATAAGTTCCCTTACATATACTGCTTTTTCAGTATCAAACACGTTCTCCCTATGCTTTGGCTTCATGACAATGTTTGTTACACTTATATTTGGCAATCCAGAAAATCCGCTTCTGAATCCATTACCTGTGCTCTCTTTTTTCACAAGGTTTGCTGTCCGTGTATCATAAAGAAAAGAGTGCAGCACACCTCTATCTATAATTGGCTTTCGTGTGCATGGGACTCCCTCATCATCAAACGAGGATGTGCCAATCCCCCATGGGATAAATGGATCATCGTATATTGTCACTGACTCTGACATGACTGTTTCCCCGATTTTGTCTGTCCATATAGACTTCTTTCTCCTTACATTCTCTCCATTTATTGCTGGAATGATAACTACACCAAAAAACTCTTGAAACGCATCTACACCAAGAATAATATCTCCACCAAATGTTACTGGTTTTGCACCAACTGACTTGTTTGCAATTGCAGCTGCATGTCTTCCTACATCTTCCATATCAAAACCGCAAGACTTTGATAAGAAGTATTCTGAGCCTGTTGCCTCCTTCTTTTTAGCAACAACATAGGCAAAGCCAAGCGAGTCATCTGCTTTTACGTCTATGCCTTCTGAATTCACGATATGTGTGTGAGAAATGGTAACTGAGACTTCTGCTTGGTTTGGCTCTGCCCCTCCTTCTTCAACACCCTGCATAAGAAGGAAGAGCTGATTTACCAATTTATTTTCATCAATATCTAAGTATGATCTGTCTAATGTTTTTACACGTCTATAACGCTTCTTTGTTGGAAGTGAATACCTCTCTTTCTTTGAAAGTTTTGCTGTTTTTACTGCTTGCTTTATTGCATGTTCTGCATGTTTCTCATCTGAAAAATAAGAAAACCCTATTGCACCATTCTTTACAACCCTTAATCCGTAGCCAGATGCATAGAGGGTTTTTAATGTTTCTATCTTATCCAGAGTACTCCTCGCAAGAATTGTTTTTGATGATGAATGGAAAAGTTCTGCTTGGTCAACATATCTAAGCGACTTGTTGAGTATTTTCTCCATCATCCACCCACCAATATTTCACCTATACGAAGGTATGGTCCCCCATCTGAAACAGGAACGTATTGGCCTGCCTTCCCACATAAGCCTGGATTCCCAACACGAAATTCTTTACTTGCCATCTCCACCCTTTTTAATGTTCTTAGGATATTACCAACAAGTACTATGTCCCTTAATGGTTTTGTCTTTTCGCCATTTTCTATGAGATAACCATATTCTGCAGCAAATTGAAAATATCCTGTATTTGTCTCTGTAACCCCTCCCCTCATTCCATGCACATAGATTCCTCTTTTTATTCCACTAAACAATTCATCAAGGGATGCATCTCCCCTCTCAAAAAATGTATTGCTCATTCTAACAATTGGAAAGGAATCTGTTGACTGAGCCCTTGCATTACCTGTTGGAGAGGTATTCATCTTTGCTGCTGTCTCTCTTGAATGAAGGAATTGTTTTAATCTTCCCTCATTGACTAATACCTTTCTCTGAGCTTTTGTGCCTTCTGCATCATATGGATATGAACCAAACAACTTTGGCAATGTTGCATCATCTACTATTGTAACAGCTCTACTGCCTATTCTGCAATTCATCTTCTTCTCAAGGACGCTTTTTCCTGTTAGAACCGTATCTGCTTCACATGCGTGACCAATTGCTTCATGTGCGAGAACTCCTGCCATCTTTGGGTCAATAACAACTGGCATCCTTCCCTTTGAAGGAAGTTCTGACTGTAATAGGAGAAGTGCCATACCTACTGCCCTATCAACAAGTTCCTCTTTACCATCTAATATTTCAACTCCTATGTGGCCTGCATCCCTCTCATCCGCACTTAATACCTTTCCTTCCTTTTTTGAAAATGCCTCAAATACAAAAGATGAACGCACAAACCTATGTACTATGTCTGCGCCTTCTGAATTCAGATAGTAGCGGGTTCCGTATCCCTCCATAAATTGTATATCTGTTGTCATTATGTGCTTTTCTTGCTTTGCATGTTTTGAGAGCTCCCTGCATCGCCTAACCTTATCCTCTATTGCAACATCTGACGGGTGTATCCTAACTTTATCATTAACGACATCCGAAACAGGATTATTTTCCGCTAGTTTTACATTCAAACTCCTCTTTGATGAAACTTTAGCTAATTTCTTTGCTGATTTTATACATGCTTCTAAATCCTCTACCCTGTTTGATGCTGCAAATCCCCATGAATTATTTCTGAGAACACGAACACCAAAACCTACTGACGACCCTGTTTTTACAAGTTTTACCTCCTTGCCTTTGATAGTAATTGCGTTTGTAAAATTCTCAACTGCATTTATCTCAATGAATTGAACTCCCCTGACGTTATTGAGCACTCTCTCTAATGTGTCATGCATTTACATTACCCAACAAACTTCCCTTTATCAATAAGAAGCTTTCCATCTGCGTATACCTTGCCTTTGTATATTGGTTTTATGAAATCGTGGTGCGCAGATGCTTGATTCTTTCCGCCATACCCGATATTCCATCCAACAGCAATGTGTATTGTTCCAAGTATCTTCTCATCTATAAGGATATACCCATTTGTGTATTCTGCCCCCCTATTGCACCCTATACCAAATTCTGCTATTCTCCTTATTGCCCCTGTGTTTTCCTTAAAGAACCTGTCAAGTAGTTTTCCATTTCTTTTTGCTTTATAGTCAACAACCTCTCCCTTACTGAAATGCAACATAAGTCCCTTGACGACACCATATCCATTCAATGATGTTTCTGGGATGTACAATGAACCTTCCGCACTATTCTCAACAGGGGCTACGAAAACCTCTCCAGCAGGGATATTCATACCTATATCATTATTCTTTATATCCTCGTCACTGAGTATACCATCATCCTTCAGATACCGCCTGCCCTTTGTGGAGAAAGTGAAATCTGTCCCCTTATCACATACAATATGTATCTCATCTGACCCATCAAATGCCTTATGATATCTTTCAATAAGTGCAATCGTTCTTTTATCATAACTCCATTTTATTGCATTGAACATTATCCTCTTGAAGCGTTTTGGAGGTATCCTGAGCTCTCTCGCAATCTGTGGGTGTGGCCATCCTACATAGACCCATCTCTCTTTATTTCTGTCTCTCAATTGGTAGACCCTTTGACTTACAGGAGCATGTAACTTAAATCTAATTGCAGGTACTCCCTTCTTCCAGAACTCACTTTCAACTGAATCTATGTGGATAACATAATCTGTACTTGTTGCCAATGCTCTCCTAACATCTGAAAGCTCGGTTAATGATTCAAGTGGGCATAGCACATATGAATCCCTTACTCTCTTTGCTGTGTTTTCAAGCATGATTGTATGCGCACCATTTCTCCAACATTGCCTCTCAACCTCCAATGCGAGCTCCTTATTTGCAGGATTGCAAGCTATGAGGACAGAATGCCCCACTGTCTTCTTAACCTTGTACTTTCTTCCCTTCTTTAATACTAATGGACCAAAATCAACATCCTGCAATTCCTCCAAAATTTTCTCTGCGTCCTTCCTAACCTTTTTTGCTTCGTCCAATGTAAACTCATCCCTTCTCAGCATCCAGTCAACAAAACGCTTATACTTCCTCCTTGCCTTTGCTATACCTTTTTTGTTCTCTTTAAGTCCAATCCTCATAGAAGTGGTAACTATATTTTTTGCAAGTGTTTTATAATCCACAAAATCACCCATAGGTTTTAAACCAAAGAAGTTAAAAAAAGTATTGTATGAGGGTTGAGGTTGTTTTTTTAGGCACGTCATCAACAATACCAACAGCTGAGAGGAACCACTCTGCTATATACTTAAGATATGGCGCAGACAGAATGTTGTTTGATTGCGGTGAGGGCACACAGAGACAGATGACTATTGCGAAACTTAGTGCAATGAAACTAAAATACATCTTCATAACACATATGGATGGCGACCACTTCTTAGGATTGCCTGGCATCCTACAAACGTGTTCTATGCGGGAGAGGGAGGCGCCTTTGGAGATATTTGGCCCAAAAGGCATAAAAAAGCACGTTAAACTTGCCATTGACCTCAGCCCATTTAATCTGTCATTTGATGTCAATATCCATGAAAGTGATGACAGAATTATTGTTGAAAACGAGCAATACCTCATCAAAACATTTCCTGTGATACATAGAGAACACTCAGTTGGGTATGCATTCATAGAAAAAGACATCATCAATATCAATGAGGAGAAATTGAAACGCATTGGGATAAAACCTGGTCCATTATATAGAAAGATAAAAGAGGGAAAAGAGATTGAATGGCAGGGTAAGAAGATATCCCCAGAAGATTATATAATAAGGAAGAAAGGAATTAAAATAGTCTATTCTGGAGACACAGCATACTGCGAACGAGTTATTAAAGAATCGGAAAATGCAGATATTTTGATCCATGAGGCAACATTTGCACAAGACATAAAACAGAGAGCAATAGAGACAAAACACAGCACAGCAAGAGATGCAGGTCTTGTTGCAAGGCAAGCAAATGTTAAGCAACTGGTTTTAACGCACTTCTCCTCCAGGTACAAAAACGAGGAATTGCATAAATTATTGAATGATGCGAAAAAGGAATTTGATAATGTAATCCTTGCCAAAGATTTCATGAGAATTGAGATATAGAAAAGCCAAATCTTAATATACTGGAAATGGCTAAAATACCACTATGCGTACCTATTTGGTTATACTCTGCCTGGTATTGGTATTATCCTCTGCATTCGCAAGCCAGATAACAAAACATGATATAAGAATAACAATGAAAGAAGATGGGAGTGCGTACATTGAGGAGGAGTATCTCCTTAGGCTCACAAGTGATGAGAGAGGAGTATTCAAAACTATTATGAACAAGGAATCACCATCTATTGATGATTGGTCTGTTTTTGGAATAAAGAAAAGCATAATATCACAAACAAAGGAAGAAAACGTAATCCCAGAGATGACACAGTCAGATGTTGCTGTTGTTACCCTGCAATATACAACAAATAAGATTGTAAAAGAGGTTGAGAAAAGAGGTAAAGAACGTTTAGTTGGTATAACAGAGTCCCTATTCACATTTTATGATGGAAAAAAGATTTCACTACCATATGACCCTCCGACTACATTAGTAATACTTGTTCCAAATACATTGAGGGTTAGTGGTGAGATCACTCCCCCTCCTTTCTCAACAACCCAACAGATAGGAAGTGATGGAAAATTATACACAGTGTATGAATGGAATTATAGAAGGCCATTCAGTTCAGATAAATTTAGACTACTCTATAGTGAAGAGTTGACAATTCAGAGCCAATTATCGCCAGAATTGTTGCTGAAGGAATTTGAGGAAAAGTATGGTAACCCAGTATATATCTTTGCAGCAGTTATTATCTTAGGCATTTTGGTGTGGTACAGAAAACAAATTATTGGCATAGTAACAGAGGCCTTTTCTGGAGAACCTGTTTTTGAAGAAGAGATAGAAGAAGAAGCGTGAGTCTATGGGGATTGATGATATAAAGCAGAGTTTGCATGATGATGAGAAGAAGGTATTGCTAGCACTAAAAGGTAAAAAAAAGATGAGTGAATCCGAGATTGCAAGATTAACTGGGATGCCATTGGCATCTGTATCTCACGCATCGCTATGGTTATACTCAAAAGGCCTCGTAAACATCAATGAAAAAAGGTTAAAATACATTGAATTAAATGATGAAGGAAAACAATATCTAAAGAAAGGTCTGCCAGAACGAAGAGCAATAAATGCAATTGGGAAAAAAGAAATTTTAGTGAAAGATGTTGAAGATGCCATTGGGAAAAATGTATTTAAGATTGCAATAGCATGGCTTATGAGAAATGGATTAGCAACAATATCAAACGGAAAGATAAAACTAACTGACGCTGGACTAAAAGCACTGAAATCAAAGATGGACACTGAAAAAGCGATTGGGTTGCTAAAAACAAGGAAGAGTATAGACGAGATACCTGAAAATGCACTCAAAATAATTGAAAAAAGGGGCAAGGTAATAAATAAAACAGAGGAAACGTTGAGAACAATAGAACTGACTGACAAAGGAAAAGATATTATAAAATCTGGCATAGAGATTGGAAAAGACATTAATGTTCTGACAACAAAACACATAGAGAATTGGAAGAAGTACACATTCAGACCTTACAATATAAAGGCAGAGGCGCCTCCATTGAAGATAGGGAAGGGACAGCCATATAAGGCAATGCTTGATGAGGCAAGAGATCACCTTACATCAATGGGCTTTGTTGAGGTCAGAGGACCCATTATAGAAACGGAATTCTGGAACTTTGATGCTCTTTTCCAGCCTCAGTTCCATCCAGCAAGAAGTATGAGTGACACATATTATATAAAAAAGCCGAAGAAGGGGGAGCTCCCAAAAGGATATTCTGATCTTGTAAGGAAGACTCATGAGAATGGATGGAAAACAGGGAGCACTGGATGGAGATACACCTGGGATCCAGAAAAGGCAAAGAGGCTTATTCTAAGAACACATACAACTGCTGTTTCGGTCAGAACAATGGTTAAAAATAATGGGATAATTCCTGGAAAATATTTCACAATAGCTAGGAATTTTAGGCATGATGTAATTGATGCTACACATCTCCCAGAATTCTACCAATGCGAGGGTATTGTAGTTGAAGAGAACATGACATTCAAAAATCTTCTTGGCATGTTGAAGGAATTCGCAATGGAATTCGCCCATGCAAAAAAGGTCAGGTTCCAACCATCATACTTCCCATATACAGAACCATCTGTTGAGCTGTTTGCAAAACACCCAAAAATAGGATGGATTGAATTAGGTGGAGCAGGAATGTTCAGACCAGAGGTCAGGTTGCCAACAGGTATAGATTGTGAAGTGATGGCTTGGGGTCTTGGGTTTGACAGGTTGTCTATGCTAAAACTTGGGATAAATGACATAAGGCAGTTGTTCTCAACAGACCTGAAATGGTTAGAGGACACAAAGATAAGGTATGAGTGGGTGTAGAGATGCCAAAGATATCAATAAACTACTGGGATCTTGTACATCTCGTCGGTAGAGAACTCTCTATAAAGGAGTTGGAGGATATCTTCCCAAATATAAAATGTGAATGGGTCTCATCTGATGGGGAAACCATAGAGCTTGAAACCACCCATGAACGGCCTGATCTTATAAGTACAGAAGGCATTGCAAGAGCGCTTAGGGCGTATCTTGGTATTGAGAGTGGTCTCAAACAATTCAAATTTAAGAGGAGTGGGTTGAAGGCAATTGTGGATAAAAGCGTTATACCAGAAAGGCCACATAGTAGGATGTTTATTGTTAAGGATGTGAGTATGACATCTGCTCTCATAGAACAACTTATGCAGATGCAGGAGAAATTACACCTTATATATACAAACAACAGAAGGGACGCATCCATCGGGGTTTATGATTTAGACACATTTAAATGGCCCATCACATACTGCGCAAAGGATGACTACAGATTCGTACCATTGGGTGAGACAGAGGAGATGAGCTGCAAGGAGGTTTTAGAAAAAACAGAGAAGGGCAGAGAGTATGCACATCTTATTGGGAAAAAATATCCGCTGATAATTGACGCAGAAGGAAAGGTTTTGTCAATGCCCCCAATACTAAACAGTGAGGACACAAAACTAACTGCTGAAACAAAAAACCTGTTTGTGGATGTATCTGGAATGGATGAAAAGACTGTTGAAAAAATCGCAACATTAATGGCTGTTGCATTAGCAGAGCGTGGCAATGTTGAAACAGTTACTATGGAATACCCAAAGAGAAAGATAGAGAGTCCAGAACTAAAAACTGAGGTTAGGAAGGTTTCGCATCAATACATTAACAAGTTACTTGGAACATCATTTGATACAGGTGAGATGGTCAGACTTCTTGAAAAAATGGGGTTTGGAGCAAAAGCAGAGGGCAATAACATAAATGTTAGAATACCATGTTACCGCTTTGATGTCCTACATGATTGTGACATTGCTGAAGAGATAGCTATTGCATACGGATACAATAGGTTAGAGCCCATCTTGCCAAAAGTATCAACTATCGGAAGAAGGCATCCTGTTGAGAGATTATCTGAACAGATAAGGGAGATAATGATTGGTGCTGGATTCCAGGAAGTACTAACATACATACTATGTAGCAAAGAATTGATGGAAAAAGCCAATTTTTCTGGATTTGTTGAGATCATAAACCCTGTAAGTGAAGAGTACAACTGTGTACGAAACTCTCTCATACCAAGACATCTTGATGTTTTGCACAATAACAAGCATCACCCATTACCACATAAGATATTTGAGGTTGAGGATTGTGTTGAAGTTCATGGAAATAAAACTGAGACTGTAAGAAAACTATGCGTCATGATGATAGACCATGGCATAACGTTCACGAACATGAAAAGTTTGCTTCAAGTGCTCATGAAGAATTTAGGCTATGAGTATAGTATATCAGAGATAAAACATCCAGCATTTTTAGAGGGTAGGACAGGAAAAATAAAGATATCTGGAAAAGATGTTGGTATTATTGGAGAAGTCCACCCAGAAGTGCTCAACAGATTTGAACTTAAACATCCAGTTGTAGCAATGGAAATAAACATAGAAAAAATAATAGAAAGAGGGTGAAGATTACTTCATCTTTGTTGCCACTGCTCTTTCTATGGATACTTCGTGCCTCTTTGCTATCCTTGCAATTGAGTCCTTAAGTCCAAGTCCAAGTGCAATAGCTAGTCCTCCACCAAGTCCAAGTGCAAGCGCTAAGATGAAGTAGTTAAATATCTCTGTTATCACGCTTACATCAATCCCGTACGCTGGATTGCTCAATGCAATAGTCACTGTGAAGTATACTACAATAACCCAAACTATTGCCGATATAACATTCGCTTGGAATTTCAATCCCTTCTTGATTTTTATCCTCAGGAAATCTGCCACGAGCAATCCTATCCCTAGGATCAATATACCCTGAAGAAGAACTGGAAGGAACGCTATGAAACCAACAAGTATATTCGTAAGCACTGGTGTTGCTCCTGGCCTGAAGAACAGGAATGAGGATTCTATCACGCTAACTGCTGCAACAAAGAACCATAGGAATACTATCCACTTGATTATGCCAGTTACTAATCCTGTTAGTGTAAATCCGAGCAATGCATGCTCCAAGCCCATCTCTTTTATCTTCTTCTCTATCCTTGCCTTTTCAAAGCTCTTGACAAGCACTGTCTCCACTGCTATTGCTATAATATAACCCGCTACAAGCCAGACAAGTCCTAGCACAAGCCCAATTATGATATTCACAATGCCAACCTGTAATGTTTCCATAGTAGGTATCATATCATCACCATTCAAGAAAAAGAAGGTGTCATTTATAAATGTTTGGATTTCTCAACCTATACTCTGTATTATTTATTATCCAATCCGGAGCATTGACAGAAGAATAATATGCATATATCTCTTCAAGATGTTTTTGTGGATTCCTAAATCTATCTCCCCAGTCCCATACAGCGCACTTCATTTTTGAATCAAATTCGCCGAGTTTTTGTTTTATTTTCTCCTTTGCTAGTGGATTATATCTTGCTCCTTCAAAAAGAAGGTCTGTTCCATTGTCAGCTAATGCATATGCTGCATTTGCATAGAAGATTGTTAAATCAACATCCAGGTCACTAAGCCTCTCTATACAATCCTTTGATCCAGCAATAGTAAAAACGTGGATTGGGCCTAATGATATGCCCTTCCCATCTGCATAGCGCATAACTGTTTCTATTACTGTCCTCAGGGATATGCCTGTCGCAATTGTGTCTCCTATAAGGATTGTCTGGTTATCAGATATATTATTCAGAGCAAGATTAGATATTCTTGCACTCCAAACCCCAGAAAATGTCCTCTTTGAATCTATATGGGCATGCAATGGCCTATATCCATAGACGAATTCATAAGCATCTGCAATATGGTAATACTTCCCTCCTTCAAGAATAACAAGTTCAACTGGGTTTTTAAATGCTCCATACCTTCTAAAAAAAGTAACACTCGCCTCAAATGCCTTTTCCTCAAGTTCTTTTCCGACAAGATATGGGGAACATACTATATCAACTGCTGGCTCATTGAAAAATATCTCTGTAGTCAACATGTGTTATTAAACTGAATATAAAAATATTTAAAGTTTACTAAGTGTCATCTGTCCTGGGTGCTTTAACTTCTGTACAACTATCTTTGTTTTTAATTTCTCTGCCTCGCCAACTATCTTCTTTGCCTTATCTGGAGAACATCCCTTCAGATATTGAACTTCGTCTATGTCAAAGTCAAAAACAGCAGCATATTGTACTGCATATTTATCATCAGAGAACATCTGTTTCAGGAATGGGATGTAGATAGTTATTGTCTCACTTGTTGATGTGTGGCATTTCTCTCCAAACTTATTCGCAATAGAATCCCTTATCTTTCTCCTTGATTTGCTTGCTGACAATTTTTTTATGAATGACGGAAATTGATATGGAACAAAGGTCTTGTATGTCTCCTTTTTTGAGAGGGCAATACCTGCAGTAATTAGATCAAGCACGTATCTTAGGAGTGACCAGTTTTGTCTGCGTATAATCCTCGCTCTATATATGTCTGCCCTTGACATGATACTGAATGCTTTGTATAGATCATCTGGATGCGTGTATTCTCTGGGAATGTTTTCATCAATCCAATTGAGAAACAGCTCTGGGTCTTCCTCAACACTTGAATATACCTTCCTTGCTTCTGAGAACTGATTTGTCTTGAAAATCGTTTTCATCGCATTGATTATGTCTTGTTTTCTATCCCTACTACCCAAAACAGTTAAATCCTTTTTTGTAATCCTTTTCTTCCCTTCTGCAACTGCTTGTAGGTCATTTATAGCTGCTTTTATATCTCCATGTTGTTCTTTTGCTATTTCAACAACAACATCATTATCAAACTCTATCCCTTCTTTCTTCAATATTGAGGAGAGGATATGGGCGATTGTTTGGTAGTGGACCCTCTTAAATTTTATCGGAATGCATAATGCGCGTATGCTATATATTGGTCTGGCGTAGAGGTCATTTGCAGTCAGAACAATGGGGCAACTGGCCTCCTTTAGTATATGGGATATCGCAGTTATGCCTCCTCTATCCTGCGAGAACATCCCATCAACTTCATCAAATAGTATCATACGTGTTTTTCCAGAAAGCGTAGAGGAACTACTTGCAATACCTGCCCTTCTCTCAATTGCCTCTTTATTCCTTATATCACTCGCATTCATCTCAAGTATCTGCCAATCCATTGTTCTTGCTAATGCAATTGCTGTTGCTGTCTTCCCAGTACCTGGTGGCCCATATAAAAGTAGTGGTTTCTGGCCTGGCTTCCATGTCTTTGCCCATCTCTCTATATCCTTAATTGCAGAGGGGTTTCCAGCTATATCGCTCAAGTGTTTTGGTGCATATTTCTCTGTCCATTGCATAATAAAAATAAAGGAAGAAGTAGATTAAAAGGGTTTACATTTTAAAATACTTCCAAAACCATGGGCATGCTACTGTTCCTACAAGTCCTGTTACAAAGAGCACTAGTGCCCCAGTATATATGTCAATGTCTGGCATCCTTATGTAGTACAATAGAGACCATAGGAACAGATACCAGAATATTGCGGCTATTATATATCCAGCGATTTCTTTTTGTTGCGTTTTCTTCAAGGGAATCACCAAGGATAAAAACCAATATTCATTTATAAATCTTGCGGTTTCCATAGATTATTTTAACTATAATAATCAAAAAGAACTCATGAAAATTGGTGTTGTTGGTAAACCATCATCAGGAAAATCAACATTTCTAAATGCTGCGTGCTTAACAGAGGCAGAAGTTGCAGCTTATCCCTTTACAACAATTAAACCCAATCTTGGAACTGCATATGTTAGAACAGAATGCCCCTGCAGTAAGTTCAATGTAAAATGCAACCCAAGAAATAGTAAATGTGTAAATGGCATAAGATTTGTGCCTGTTTCTATGATTGATGTTGCTGGACTAGTACCAGGAGCACATGAGGGCAGGGGGATGGGAAATCAATTTCTAAATGACCTCATAGATGCTGATGTACTTATACATGTTGTTGATGCATCAGGAAGAATTGATGCAGAAGGTAACCCAACAACGGATTATGACCCGACAAAAGATATTGAATTTTTGGAAAATGAAATAACGTGGTGGGTATATGGCATTATAAAAAAGAACTGGAAAACATTGCAAAGAAAAGTTGAGATGAAGGTTTTGAAGATGGGGGATGCTGTCTACAACCAACTAAGTGGGCTGAACATAAAGAGAGAGGATGTGTTGAAGATAGTGCATGAAATAGATTTTGATTACAAGGCAGGAGACGACAAAATAATGGAACTAGCGGAAAGTATTACTAAAATATGCAAACCAATAGTAATCGCTGCAAACAAGATGGATCTTCCAGAATCAGAACAAAATCTTGAAAGGATAAAACAGAAAAGTGAGCATGTTATACCTTGTTGCGCAGAAGCAGAACTTGCTCTAAAGAGGGCATCAGAACATGGTCTTGTGGAGTACATTCCTGGGTCAAGCACATTTAGGATAATAAAGGAACTGGATGATAAACAGAAAAAAGCAATGGAATTCATAAAAAAATACCTGGAGAGATGGGGGAATACCGGCGTCCAACAGACAATAGAGAAGGCAGTATTTGATGTTCTTGGTATGATCGTAGTGTATCCTGTTGAGGATGAAAACAAATTAACGGACAAACAGGGCAACGTACTCCCTGATGCATACCTTATGCCAAAAGGAAGCACTGCATTAGACCTGGCATACAAGATACATACAGACATAGGAGAAAAATTCATTGGTGCAATTGATTGCAAAACCCACAAACGCGTTGGTAAGGATTACGAATTAAAAGATGGAGATATAATAAAGATATTGGTGTGAGTATGAATTGGGTTGCAATAGGTATGCTGCTTGTATTTTTGGGCATGATGATTATGATATTCGGCTCAATGTTTGAAGTAACAAAAGAGGAAACAAAGGTTGAAAGAGCAGGGATAATCATGCTTGGACCAATACCCCTTGTATGGGGGACAGACAAAAGGCTTATTTTACCCCTAATACTTTTTGTAATTATACTTATGGTTTTCTGGTTTATGATGCGCTAATCAATCAAACTCAAACTCCTCTAATGGCTTATCCTCTTCCTTCTCCTCTGTTTTTTCTGGCTTCTCCTCCTTTACTTCCTCTCCAGCAATCTCCTCGCTTGATTCCTTCTCAACTACTTTCTCCAATGCTTCAAGCTCCTTTTTCTTCCTCTGTATCCTCAAAAGTGCATAGAAATAAGCATTCATAATAGTATCAAGGCCCATCTGCCTTTTTTCATGGCTTTTTGAGACCTCTCGCAAATATAATTCAACAAGTTTATAAGCAATCTCGTCTGGGTCCATCTCCTCACCTATCCATATGACACATCAATAACTTATAAACCTTATGCATATAACATATATGATGATTGGTATTGCAACAAAAACCCCGGAAAGAGGCTACGAGCTTCTTGAGCTGCAATTTGAAAAGAGTGTAGATATGAATAGTGTGGAGGCTGAAAAGATAAGGGATACATTTGAGTGTAAGATAAATGTGCATGCTCCATATTATGGAACACTTGCAACAGAAAAGGAGCAAAAGGTGAGGGATGCAATATACAGGATAAAGGAGGCAATACAAATTGCAAGGATTCTTCGTTCTGACATTGTTGTTGTGCATGCAGGATTCTACGCAAAAAAAAATCCGGATGAAGTATTTAGTATAGTTGAGAGGAATTGTAAGGAGATAACGCGCAACATTGGGAGGATTAAGATAGGGATTGAGACAATGCCAAGACAATCGCAATTTGGAACAATTGATGAGATCATGAAACTATCAAAAAGGGTGAAACATATCATTCCTGTAATAAACATAGGCCATTCCTATATAAGGGATGGTCCAGAAAAAACGATTGCTGCACTCACGAAAATTGACCGCCCATACTGCCATATATCTGGTATAACTGCTGAGAGAGGGGTTATAAGATACACATCATTAGATAGAGGGATGTTTGATTACAAGGACTTATTTGAGCGCGTGGATATGAACAAAACAACGATTGTGTGTGATGGCCCAGAAGCAAAAAGGGACTACAAGATGATTAAAAGGTTGGTAGCATGAGAATTGGACTAGATATTGGTGCGACTAACATAAAGGGAGTCTTAGTAAAAAACAGAAAGATTATAAAAAAGATAATATTGCAAACAAAAACTGAGCAAGGGAAGAATATAATTATCAAGCAGATATTAGATGCTCTGCATTTGCTCTACAACAGAAACGTTGACTTTATTGGTATAGGTGCAGCTGGTGTGGTAAAAAACGGGACAATTGTTTATTCAGCAAACATGAGCAGGTATGGGTGGAAAAACATAAACCTAGAGAGTATTGTGAAAAACGAATTCAGAACAAAAACCACTGTAATAAATGACGGCCAATCTGCTGCATGGGGTGAGTTTGTCATAAGAGAGAAAAGAGAGGGAACGTTGGTCTGTTTAACAATCGGAACAGGGATTGGAGGAGGCATTGTAATAAATGGAAAACTTATAAACGGAACAGCAGGTGAATTTGGCCATATGACTATTGATGTAAATGGAAGGAAATGTACATGTGGAAACAAAGGTTGTCTTGAAGAATATGTATCAGACAGAGCCATAAGAAGGATTGCAAGGAGTTATGGGCTGGAAGCAACAACAAAAGAAATAATAAACGCTGCGAAAAAAGGAAATCAAAAAGCGATAAGGACTTTTGAGGTTGCTGGAAAATATTTGGGTATCGGTCTATCTAATATTGTAAACATACTTGACCCCGATATAATAGTCATTGGGGGAGGAATAAGCAAGGCTGGAAGATTCCTACTTGCGCCAGCAAAAAGAGAGATGAAAAAGAGAGTGATGCCAATGAATAGGTCCGTGAAAATTGAAAAAACTAGACTTGGGGTTTTCTCATCTGCCTATGGAGCAGCAATGCTCTAAACTGTCTCCATTTTAAAGAGTACTTTGTCTCCTTTTAATGTCTTTTGGATGAGGTTTCCCAGAGCAAGGATATCATCCACTGTTGGGTTTTTGTCCCAGATATATTCAAGATCATGGCTACCTGTCATAGATACAAATCCTATTTCTCTAAGTTTCTTCTCCACCTCAATAGGGCTTGTGCCATCACTACTAAACCATAGGGTTAGATATGTTCTCATTCCTCACCACCATATGTCTGTATAATCATGAGTTCCTCTGTTGTTAGTTTCTTGCCTTTTTTGAATTCTTCCATAAGTTTCTTGGCCTTTTCCTTCATGCTTTCTTCTATTTTCTTCATCTTCTTTCTTTCCTCTGCTTTCCTCTCAATAGCTTTCGCTTCTTCTGCACCTTTTATTTTTACTAATTCCTCAACATAAAGTTTATGAGCCTTTTCTGCCTCTTCTTTTGCTTTCTTTATCTTTTCACTTATCTCTTTAAACCTTGGCTCAAGATTTTTTATTTTCTTGTATAATTCAGATATCTTCTGGTGATGCTCTTCGCTTTTCTTCGCATGTTGTAACATAACCTCATGGAATGCTCTTGCCTCATTCCTCATCTCGTCAAGTTTTCCAAGTAATTTCCTCTTCTGTTTTTGCTTCTCTATCAATTGTTCTGACATCTTTATCTGTTCTTCAAGTCTTGCTATTTCCTTTGCAATTCTCTCCTCTGTCTTTACATCTAACACTTCTGTCTGAACCTTCCACTCAAGTCGCTCCAACTCTTTTTTTGTTTTGGCGATTGGTTTGTCAAGTTTTGACTTAAGCTCTTCAATCTGTGCATCAAGTGCTCTTAACTTCTCAACCTCTTCCTTTATCCTCTTGTTCACCTCATCCCTTTTTGCCTTAAATTCCTTGACAAGCTCATTTTCCTTGTCTCTAAGCTTCTTCTCCTCTTTCATCTGCTGCCTGAGCTTCTTAATCCGCCTTGTCTCCTCTCTGCTCTCCGCTATCAATTTCTTTGTTTCAAGATTGAGTTTGTTTCTTTCCTCTCTTAGTTTTTCTAATGCCATGGTCTCATCCAAAAGGAGCATGTGCTCATTTCATTGCTGCCTTTATTATATGTCTTCCATTTAAAAAGGGTTGCTGTAATGATTTAAATATAAGGAGTGCACATAACCTATTGGGGAGAGGAATGAAAAAGGGATTTGTAACATTTCTGCTTGTTCTGGCATTTTTGCCAACTGCTATTGAGATCCTTACAATCCAGAGCAGGGTAGCATCTTATATCAGCGACATCAATGAGCTTGCTATTGAACAGCAATCTGTCACAAATCTTGAATATGATTTCTATGACTCGTTCTGGATGACCGCACGATATTCGTCCAAAAAGACAATAGATAGTGGACCAATAGAGAGGAAGATTGTTTTGGTTAAAGACCTTAAACTATGGAAGAAAAATCTAGAAGAGATGCATAGCACGAGAGGAGCATCAACACACGTATGGATAGATGAGATATCACTCAACATAAAGGATGAGATTAACAAGACACATGACTCCTTTTCAAAAAGGATATATGATTACATTCACTTCCCATCAAAGAGATATGTTTCTGTCCATGAATCGGATACAGGGAATAGACATGCTGTTATTGGTGCAACAATAAAGAAAGGTAAAACAACTTCTGTGTATATCATACCAGGAGGTGACTACATTGAAATATAAAGGCCAGATAACAATGGAAGCAATTATCGCAATTGCTGTTGTGGTTGCTTTGGTATATGTGTTACTTTTTGCTCAAACAAACATGTTTAGCACAATAAAGGAGAAAAACCTCAATGAGAAATTTTCCAGGATTGAAATGAATAGCGCAGACATCGTTATTGAGACATATGGAGAGAACAGACATATTGATGTGAAGTGCAAATCTTGTGTTTCGTATAGGAGATGGTTCATATGAAGGGCCAGATAAACATGATGGATGCCTCTTTATCATTCATCATAATGGTAATAATCATAATCTCCTCTCTCATATACATGTCCACAACGCTATCCTCCATCAACCAACATTTGGCTTCTGTTGAGAAGCAGAGGTACCTGATATTTCAAAGTGATAGGTTGATTAATGACCCAAACATGCTTGCAATGTATGAAGGAAATGGTATGAAACCGCACACAATTGACATTGATAAGGTCAAAAACCTGCCAGAACAGATATGCGTGAGCATCACAACACTCAGAGGAAGAACATTGATTGAAAAGACATGTGATGACAAAGACATATACATAAAGCGCCTTGTATTCGTACATAATAAGGGGAAGATAGAGGAGGGAATACTATATGTATGGACATAGAGCGATTGTTTTCACAATGGAGGCTGCCATCTCCTTGCTGTTGTTTGTACTCATCATCCTTGCATTAGGCACCCCATCATTTGAAGACCTCTCAAAAGCAGTTTTATACAAACAGGCAAGTGATGTATTAGAAATCGCACTGAAGAAAGGAGTAATAAGAGATGGGCAGAATATTGACATAGAGCGCATGAGAGAGCTAATGGAAGCAATGGAGCTAAAAGGAGAAGTCATAATAGATGGCCATGTTACTACAATCAATAACGGGAAAAATAACATGGATGTGTATATAGAGAGAACACTTGTAACGCCAGAACTTGAATATAAAAGAGTAGTATTACACGCGTGGAGATAGGATTACTCTACCCTCCTTGTTTTCAACTAAGATATTTACGTTCCCTGATAATCTTATCGTGCCTTCTTCTGCATTATAAACCTCTCGTTGATATGTCCTGTTTCCCATAGAGACCAAAAGAAGATTGGGTTTTGTAGTTATTGTTATGTTTTCTGTTGTATAGAATGAAACAACTTCGGCGTTATTCTTTCCCATCATATACACCCTTCTCATGGTGGATGCCAATCTATCTGCTATTGTCCTTGTGTTTAAGATAGTAATACCATACGTTGCTTTCCTTTGGGTCTCTGAAATAGTACTCAACCAAAAAGAAAAGAAGGAGAAGAATATGAGCAACACTACCAAGAACTCAAAGCTCGCTTGTCCTCTCATGCCACTACATCCCCATCTCTTCTATCTTATCCATAATGCTCTCTGTCTTCTTGTTTATTGTTTCGTTTCCTTTCTCTGCTGTTGTTTTTAGGTTATTGACCAAAATCAGTGCAACCGCTAAGACCGCTGCAATCACTACGAGTAGCTCTGCCGATACTTGTGCCTTTTCTTCGTCAAACAATTCCATATCCTCCTCCCCCCTACTTAGGTTTTAATGCATTTGTTTGTTTTATCGTGGCTATTGAGTTCTTATCAACAGTGGTGCTCGCGCTCTTCGCTGTCTTGTTAAGTGTATGCACAAGAAGAAGAGCAACAGCAATCACTGCTGCAAGAACAATCAACAGCTCTGTTGAGGTCTGGGCTCTATTCTCAAATAAAGGATTTGTCTTCATTCTACCTCTCCCCCATTAGTAATGTATTTATTGTTTGAACTATTATAAATATGTTATGGATTCACTTGAAGCTATGCATATAATAACATCAGTAATTACTATAAGTCTAGCCTTCTCTGTTGGAGCGCTGTATATTGGGATAAATAGCTTCATTGCTTCATTCCCTATTGTTCTGTTAACACTTGGAACTGGGTTTGTGCTTCATGAGCTCAGCCATAGGTTTGTTGCCAAGAAATTCGGTTGTTGGGCTGCTTATAGGGCATGGCTACCTGGACTTGCACTGGCTGTTGGCCTTGCTGTTATGACAGGAGGCAGATTTGTTTTTGCTGCTCCAGGAGCAGTATATATAGGAGGAAAACCACTTACAGTAAAAGAGAATGGCATCATATCACTTGCAGGTCCACTTGCAAACATAGCTACTGCAATCTTCTTCCTTTTGATAGCAAATAGTCCAAACACAATAATACGAACTATTGGGTACACTGGAGCATACATAAACTTCTTCCTTGCATTTTTCAATATGCTACCGTTTCCACCACTTGATGGGTCAAAGGTACTGCAGTGGAACACAATTGCGTGGCTTGTTCCTATTGCTATCGCTGGTTTCTTTGTTTACATGGTGTAAAATGTAAGTACTAAGCATATCCTCCAAGCTCAGGACTCTTCTTGTTTCCATATTGCTTCATGAACTGCTCGTATTGTTTCATGTCTGTCTCCCTTATTGATGGTCTTATGACCTTCAACGCTGCTTCAAAGTGCTTTGCTTTTACCTCTTTCGCGTTCTTGTTCTCCCTGAGTGCGATCATGGCTGCCTCTCTAACCAATCCTGCAAGGTCTGCCCCTGAATACCCAACTGTCTTTTTCGCCAATTTCTTCAGGCTCACATCTTTTGCTAGTGGCACATTCCTTGTATGGATCTGCAGTATCTTCTCCCTTGCCTTCTCATCAGGTGCTGGGACCATTATAAGCCTATCAAACCTTCCTGGCCTCAGCAACCCAGGATCAACAATATCTGGCCTGTTTGTTGCCGCAATAATAACAACATCTTTTAGGTCCTCAATTCCATCTATCTCTGTAAGCAATTGATTAACCACTGTTTCTGTTACATGCGAACCAGAGTACATGCCTCTCTTTGGTGCAAGTGCATCAATCTCATCAAAGAATACAATAACAGGCGCTGCCTGCCTTGCTTTCCTGAATATCTCCCTGACTGCTTTTTCAGATTCACCAACCCACTTTGAAAGTAATTCAGGGCCCTTAACTGCTATAAAGTTCGCCTCTGATTCGTTTGCTACTGCTTTTGCTAGGAGTGTTTTTCCAGTTCCAGGTGGACCAAATAAGAAGATGCCTCTTGGTGGTCTTATACCCATCCTCTTAAACATCTTTGGATTCTTTAGCGGCCATTCAACAGCCTCTTTAAGCTCCTGTTTAACCTTTTCTAAACCACCAATATCCTCCCACCTAACATTTGGAACCTCTATAAGTACCTCCCTCATTGCACTGGGTTGAACCTCTTTTAATGCGTTCTCAAAATCCTCCTTTGTTACCTTGAGATTCTCAAGGATCTCTGGTGGGATGCCTTCCTCTTTCTCTAAGTTGAGTTTAGGTATAACCCTTCTCAATGCTTTCATTGCTGCTTCCTTACACAGCGCTGCAAGGTCTGCACCCACAAATCCATGTGTGACATCTGCGAGATGGGAGATAGTTATCTCATCGACGAGTTTTTGTTTTACTTCATCCTTCAACGTCTTCTCTAGACTTTCTATGCTGCTCTTTATGTCTTCCTTGTCCTTTGCCTTCTCTACTTTAACTACGAGGTTTTTTAGGACATTCAACTCTTCTTTTAAATTATTGATAATGTCCTTTATCTCCTTACTTTCAGTATCCCACCTGGTGCTATTTGAAAGTTCCTTTATTTTCTTCTCAGAGCTCTTTTTTTTGTCCTCAACCATTTTTTTCAACACAGCAAGTATGTCCTTCTTTTTATCATACTCTGGCTCGATTGGCATATTCCTTGTATGGATCTGGAGTATCTCTTTCCTTCCTTTCCTGTCTGGAACACCGAGTTCTATCTCTCTATCAAACCTGCCAGGCCTTCTCAATGCTTCATCTATAGCATTAACCCTATTGGTTGCTGCGATGACAACTACTTTTCCTCTTGATTGGAGACCATCCATTAGTGCAAGCAATTGAGCAACAACTCTTCTTTCAACCTCTCCTGTTACCTCGCTCCGCTTTGGTGCAATTGCATCAATCTCATCAATGAAGATGATTGTTGGTGCATTCTTCTCAGCCTGAGCGAATATCTGCCTTAGACGTTCCTCTGCCTCTCCAACAAACTTTGAATTGTGCATTATTGCAAAACCCTCAACTATGAAGGTTGAGGTCGGTTCAACCTGGAAATCATACAATGCTATCGGCTTTTCAACTGAAGTAGCCTCCTCCACCTTGACCCATGATATGTCCGAGTTTAGGATAGTGGCGAGCTTTTCATCTGCTAGATATGTGTTTATCTCTCTTAATTGCCTAGTCGTAACAGGGTCTCTCCCAGATATGTATCTCTCAAATCTTTCAGGAATGTCTCTTTCGTAGGCAAGGCTCTTCCTATTCTTTAACTCATGTAGGTATTGGGAGATGTTGGGGAGTGTTGAATCATCTATATCTTTTTTCCTTGCTTCAACCCAGTTCTCCAGTCTTTTAGCCTTTTTAGAGTTATACCCCTTGTAAACATACTCATAGAAAGCATGTCTAGACCTAGACCCATGAACTATTAGAGCATGCATCAAGCCCTTGGGGGTTCTCCATTCTGAAACAGAGCTCAACACCCCCAACCTTATCAACAACGAAGAAACTTGCAAAAGGAAATCTCTGTTCTTTGCATAAAGTCTAGGTGTTGGGTATCCCTGGTTAATACCAACCGTTCCATCGCCCTCCCATAGGCCCCTCAAGAATGCTCCTATCTTTTGTTCATCTAGCTTGGTAATCCACTGGGGCACTTGCTTCTTATCAAACTTGCAAACATGGTTAAGGTAAAGCGACAACGCAGTGGAATAAACAACAACCTTGTCTTTGTATTCCTTGGTACTTAAGGCAAACAGCTCTTTGACCAAAAAGGAAAATCTCCTTTTCAGTTCTTCATCTTCATTTGCAAACACAATAGAATCATGGAATATGCTGCCCTCAGAGTACAAAAGCCCCAAAAATTCTAAAAGCATTTCATTTGGTTTTCCTATGTACCTTATGGGCTTCGCCTTATCACAATTCTTCCTAGCATAGAAGAACACGGCTCCATCCAGTAACTCTGAGGGAGAAGCCTTTATGTATTTGTCCTCTTTCACTATGTAAAGGCCAGTATCGGGAAGTGAATCCGGCGTCAAGGTTATCTCTTCTCCCCATGCTGGAATCCTCTTTGCAACACCAACAACATCTCCCTTTCTAAGTTTAGATGCACTAACCCATTTTAGGTTAGCATTCTTATCCAGTGTTAAGAATGGCTGATTTTTAGAAACCTTGTATTCACCAAATGCGGTTTTCACCTTGACATAAGAATCTACCTTTATCTTTGTTATGTACTTTATCCTGCCCCTCTTGACTTTCATATCTTCTCCAAGGGAAAAGACAGGAATGTCACAACTAACTGTCTCTAGATTCCTCCCCTTTTCAACAAGATTACTGGAGTTTTCACTAAACAATCTCTCCGCTTCGACAGCCTCTCCTGGATTTGTCATAATCTTTGTATCGCCACTCACACACATAATTTCTGGACCATTAATAGCAATAAAATTCGCATCTGATTCGTTTGCTACTGCCTTTGCCAAAAGTGTTTTTCCGGTTCCAGGCGGTCCATACAAAAGAACACCTTTTGGTGGTTCAATACCCAACCTCTCAAATAACTCTGGGTGTTTCATCGGTATCTCAACCATCTCTCTGACTTTCTGTATCTCATCCTTCAAGCCACCTATGTCCTCATATGTTACCTGAGGAACACCAGCTACCTCCTTTATAGGTCCTTTTTTCAGTTCAAGCCTTGTGTCCTGTGTTATCTGAACAATGCCTTTTGGTTTTGTATTTACAGCAACCATGATAAGCGCCCTTCCAAAAACACCAATAAGTAATTTGTCTCCCTTAACAACTGGCCTCCCCACCAATCTTTTCAATACGTAGTTCTCAAATCCTTCGGAAAATTCAATTGGTTGCACTGGCGCAAGAACAACAGTCTTTGCTTTCTCAGGCTCCACCTTTTCTATTGTTACATAGTCACCTATTGAGACATTTGCATTTTGCCTCATAAGACCATCAAAACGGGCAATCCCTCTTCCTTCATCCTGAGGATAACTCTGCCATACCACACCTGCTGTTTCTCTTCTCCCTTTTATCTTTACAATATCCCCAGAGACTAATCCTAATGCTCTCCTTGTTTCTGTATCAATCCTTATGATGCCCCTTCCTACATCGCTCTGTAACGCTTCTTGCACCTTTAGTTTAATCTCTGCCATATGATCACCCACAAAATGAGTGTATTTTATTAGGAAAAAGAGATATAAATAAGTAGCATGTTGGAATGCATACCATTGGAGAATGCATTGGATGAGCTCTTAGGAAATGGCATAAGGACGGGTGTTATAACCCAGGTATATGGTCCACCAGGTTCTGGGAAAACAAATATTGCATTGCAAGCATGTGTGAATTGTATAAGGCTTGGTAAAAAGGTTGTATTTATAGATACAGAGGGGAGTTTCAACATAAAACGTGTTGAGCAGATTGCTGGAAATGATTTCAAAAAGGTTATTGAAAACACCTATCTTTTTGAGCCAAACTCTTTCAAGGAGCAGATGGAGATAATTGAACAACTAATAGATAGCATAGATAAAAACGTTGGGCTTGTTGTTGTTGACTCTATGGTATATTATTATAGATTAGAATTTGATAGGGAAAACCCATATGATGGGTCAAGGATGCTTGGACTTCAACTATCAAAGCTTTTAGAAATCGCCAGAAAGAGGAAGGTTGCAGTTCTTGTAACAAATCAAGTATATACAAACATAGATAATGGGCACATGGAACCTGTTGGTGGAGATGTAATGAAGTATGCATCAAAGATCATACTGAAACTTGATAACAATGGTGAGAGAACAGCAGAACTTGTAAAACACCAATTCCTAAAAGAAGGTCAGAAAAGGACATTTAGGATAGTTGGCTCTGGTATTGTTTAGTTGTTTAGCAATTTATGATTATGGGTTTGACTTTTATTTAAGAGTCTAGTTTGATTTCAGCAATTTAGCGTAATCTTTTAATACATTTAATTCATGCCTTAGAAGGATGTGATTTTCATCATGTTCTGTCCCCCCAAGAACAATCCTCTCCAACTCATTACTGTTCTGTCTGAGCATTTGTTCTATCTCATCAATTCTATTATGTATGTATTCACTGTCCATATGTCTTAATTCTTCTCTGATCAAGATCTCCCTAAGGTGATATAACTCTTCTTTCAAGTTTGATAACGAAACAGCTGCAACAGATGCGATAACAACACTCTTTGGATCTACCTTCTCTCCTGGCTTTGGTATACTATCCATCTGCTCTCTCCATGAGAGGATCTCATTCTCAATCTCCTCCTTCATCCTCCTTATTCTATCCAATGGCTTTCCCTTATGGTCCTCTTTACAGAGACTTCTTACCTCTCCCCATCTCCTAATTGCTCTATCATTCAATTCAACCAATCCATGGTATGCTTTTGGCATGTATATTGTTTTGCATGATTTGTTTAAATAATTATTGCCTCGGCATCTCGGAAATCCACATAGTCTGTAGGGTATATATATTAAAGTGATGAAAATAGTGTGGTGATGGGAATGAAGCTGCTCTTAGGCAAGGACATCAAAAAACTTGACTACCAGGAGTTAGAACTCTACAAGAACGGTTTAATGGAACTCCTTGTGAAAACACGTGGTAATAAACGATTGATTAAAGAATTGCAGCTGACGCTCACACACCTCCAATATGCCAAGAAAGATGACTTTGGCATAGCATATATTTGAGGGGTTTTATCCCCCTCTTCATATTCACCTTTTTATTTTTTGAATGCTATAAATGCATACATGTTTGAGATGACAGGTATCCTAAGAGAGGGCAAGGACGGAGGGTATATAGTAAAAGCACCAGAAACACCAGTTATACTGCTTGACAAGAAGCATGGCCCAACCCAGCAATACCTAAAAGCCTATGGAAGATCCCTAATAGGTAAAAGGGTAAACATATATATCATAGAGCAGAGGGAGAACTTCTGGATTGCTCAAATAAGCCCAGAAGAGCTAAAAAATAAGGGGTTTGGCCGAGTACAAGAAAGAAGATGAAGAAGAAGATTTTACTTCTTCTTCACGATCAGTTTTATACCATACAAGATGGCCAAAATCGTCAGTAGGTTCACTGGCAGTGTAAACATACCTAGGTCAATCAATAGCCAGATGATACCTACTATGAGGAAGATTATTCCCCACACCATGTCGGTCTCCATTGGATACCACCTCCTTTTCAAAACCACAAAAGAGAGATATATAAACCTTTCGCTTTTTTGTCCTACTCACTACGACTTTTGACGAATTTTGTTATATAAATGTTCAATCCAACAAAAAGCACGATAAGAAATGCAAAAATGCTCCCCAGGAGCTTTGAATCATACAACAGGTTGTAGAATGCAAGAATCAGCGCAACTATGAGTGACAGCGTGAATCTCCAGTCCTTTAATAACGTGAAAAAGGATTTCATTGGATGTCACCCCTTCCGGATGGCAATACCTGTAATATCTCATTGATGTCAATAGTTTCGCCAAACATCTCTTCAAGTCTTTGTTTTACCTTCTTTGCAAGCTCTCCCTTTGGTGTTTTTCCTGGAACAATCAGGACATGCTTTTGTTTCATTGCAGACGGTGGCGCGCTGAACGCTCTCTTCTTTTCTTTATCATAACTAACCGCGATTTCTAGACTAGTATCCCTAAACCATTGCCTCTTTCCTTCAATCACAAAACTTCCTTTTGGAAGGTACTCCCCTGGTTTTGCTGAAGTCTTCACTTGTGTTGCTTTAACTGCGTAAACATCTACCGCGCCTAAGCCCAAAGAAAATGCTTTTGAAAAGACACCTGCAAACTGGGCTGCTTCCTTTAATGTCTGTTCTGGAACATCCTTTCCTTCTGTGATAATAATTGTTGATGGAGCACCTTGGATATCTGCATGGAGGTATACATCATGCTCCTTCATATATCTTCTAACAATTGCATTGTTTGTCCTCACATCCCTACCCGCAATAACCAAAAAACCGTCTGATGAGAAAAACCAGTGGAATTTCTCATACCACTCTCTCTGCCTACGCTCCTTTTTCTTCTTTCGTTCCTCTGGCTTTTCCTGTTTTATTTTTTTAAGTTTTTCTTCTGTTTGTTTCATTGCCTTCTTCAGTCCCTCAATCTTCCTCTTCAACTTCTTTGCCTTTTCATAATACATTGCTGCGTTCTCTGGGATTGATTTGTCTAGGTATAGCTTAATTCTCATAATCTTATTTTTCAATACAGATGTATAAAAAGTATTGGTACCAGACAAAACAATTAAATATCTCCTTGTGTTCTTCTCATTTTATGACATATTGGGCAGTAGTACAGTTTATTGCAATAATTGTGTTTGGATTCTTCCTAATAAAGCTAAGAAAAAATTTGAATCTGAAAGCAAAACTTTTCTTCTTTTTGAGTGTGTTTTGTTTCTTCCTCTGGAGCATATGTAGTTTTGCATACAAGTTCGTGGTGAGGGACATAGCCATTGCGAATGTGATTATTAGTTTTGAATTTGTTGTTGTAAGTTTTGTTCCTGTATTTTGGTGCCTCACTGCACATTATTTGAGAACCGAGAGAATAAACGTAAAGGAAGCAGTGTTTTATGCTCTCCCACTATACCTCTTGCCAATAATGCTTGTTTTGCATCCATTCAGCGTAAAAGTAACGCAATTCGGATTCCAATCATACATCGCTCCACCATACAATACCATATGGACATTAGTAGAAGCAATACCTGCTATATATGCATCCTACAAGTTATTTCAAATAAGCAAAGTCGTTTCTGAAGAAAAAGCGAAAAAACTTAAAAGACTGCTCAATGGGATGATACTAGCAGTAATTACTGGTGCAGTAATAGCTGTTGCAAAACAGTTTTTTATCATGCCAGGCATAACAATAATCTCGCCATTGATTTTTGTCTTGTATGTCTATAAGATTTTTGGAAGGGATTGAAGCGCTATGTCTTTTTCTTCCTCCAATTCTTTTTTGTCTCGCAGTTTACATCTAAACACATTTCATAACTTCTCTTCCCCAAAATTATTTTAACAATTGGTGTCCCACACTTCTCACATATCTTTCCTGTTGGGATTGCTTTGCCTCTTTGTGGCAATGGGTATGAAACATTGCACTTTGGGTAGTTGGTACACCCAACAAATCTCTTTTTTGTTTTCTTTGATGTTATAATGCGAAGGTCTCCTCCACACTTGCATTTTCCAACAACACTAGTATCAACTGCCGCTGTACGTAATTCCTCACCTATGCCCATATAGTTGTTGCTCAATTCCTTCAACACCTTTTCTAACATCTTCCTTGAATCCTTGACTACATGTTCCTTTTTCTTCTTTCCATTTTCTATCTGTTCCATCTCTCTTTCCAGCTCTGCGGTCATCTTAGGAGAGGTTATATCGGGTGCATGTTTTTCAAGTGCATTTATTACAGCTATTGCAATATCTGTTGGTGTGTAATTCTTTGTTCCGTGTATGTAATGCCTGCTGATCAATTTCTTTATTATCTCTGGTCTTGTGCTCTTTGTCCCGAGATTTTTGGCTTCCATCTCCTTGATAAGTGACGCAGGTGTGTACAGTGGCTTTGGTTTTGTCTGTTTCTCTAGTAGATTGAGCTTCTTCAACAGTACTTCTTCACCGCGAGAAAGTTCTGGAAGTATACTCTCCTTCACAGTTGAGTATGGGTAAAACTCCTTCCACCCTGCATCAATAATGGTTTGTCCATTTGCTACAAATGGTTCTTTCTCAACATCTATTTCAGCCCTTATTGTATTCAACCTGCAATCAGGAGCAAGTGTAGCAAAAAACCTTCTGACGATAAGTTCATAGATTTTCCATGAATGCACATCAAGAGACTTTCTTGATGCCAAACCAACAGGATGGATTGGGGGGTGGTCTGTTGTTTTCTTTTTGCCTTTTGTTGGAACAATCTTTTTCTGTGAGAGAATCTTTTTTGCTGGATCCCCAAATTCCTTATGTTCAGAAAACATTTTCAATATGGATTTTATCTTTATAGAAGGAGGATAATGCGTGTTATCCGTTCTTGGATAGCTTATAAGTCCTGATTGATATAGCTGCTCAGCAATATCCATAGCTTTTGATGGAGTAATCCCAATGGCACTTGCTGCTCTCAAAAACTCTGTTGTGTTAAATGGTGTTGGTGGTTTTAACTTCTTCTCCCTCTTTGTTATTTTAGTGACAATGCCGTATTTCGCGCTCTTTAATTTTTTGTATATCTGCTCGGGTTTCTCCCAGAACTTGTCTGTTTTGTGTGTTGCCTCAAAATCTATATCCTTGTGGAATATTGCACTCAATACCCAGTATGTTTTTGGCTTAAATGCTTTTCTCTCCTTATCTCTATCTACAATCATTGCAAGTGTCGGTGTTTGCACCCTCCCAACACTTAAAAACTGGTTTCCAAGGCGACCAGATGTTAAAGATATGAACCTTGTCAGCACTGCTCCCCATATCAAATCTATTTCTCTCCTGGTATCAGCCGCATCAGCTAAGTTCTGGTTAAAGTCAACCAAATGTTTGAATGCATGCTCCACTTCCTCTGGAGTGATGGCTGAAAACTTCGCTCTGTCTACTTTAACATCTGGATTTATTTCAGTAATTATCCTTATTGCTTCTCTCCCAATTGATTCTCCCTCAGTATCATAGTCAGTAGCAATTGTAATATGAGTAACCTTTGGCGCGTAATGTTTCAAAAGTTTTACAATGTTATGTGCCGCTGGTTTGTATTGCAAAGGAGCATCAACCAATTGATGTAGATTTATTTTTCTCCAATCATTATATTGTTCTGGATAATCAACATTTAGGATATGCCCCCTTAACGGAAATACTATTGTATTATTTCCTATATCAAACAAAGAGATGCTTCCATGTTTTATCTCCTTCATCTTCCCCTTAGAAAGTATCTCAGCAATCCTCCTAGCAGCTATAGCCTTTTCTGCTATTATCAATCTCATTTCAAACACGCCTTCAAGAATCCGTAAAACAGTGGGGCAGGACTATCAAGCCTTGATTTGAACTCTGGGTGTGCCTGCGTTCCAACAAAGAACTTATGGTCAGGAATCTCAAGGAACTCCATAAGCTTACCATCAGGACTTCTCCCAGAAAATACGAGACCATGTTTTTCAAGTATCTCAATATAATCTGGATTCACCTCATACCTATGCCTATGCCTCTCAGAAACTTCTGTTTTGCCATATAGTGATGCTACAATGGAGCCCTCCTTTAGTATTGCTGGATATGCTCCCAACCTCATTGTCCCTCCCTTTTCATCTATCTCCTTCTGTTCTGGAATGATGTCTATAACAGGATACTTTGTGTTCGGTTCTATCTCCGTGGAGTGTGCTCCCTCCAGACCACATACATTTCTCGCAAATTCTATAACTGCCATCTGGAATCCAAAACAAAGCCCAAGATAGGGGATATTGTTCTCTCGGGCGTATTGTATGCACTTTATCTTTCCTTCTGTTCCACGGCTTCCAAATCCGCCAGGAACAATAATCCCATCAACATCTTTTAACACATCTGCGATGGAGGCTTTTCCATTTTCTATATCTGTTGTCTCAATCCACTTTATATTTGCTTTTGCTTTTAGGTGAGCACCAGAATGGATAAGTGCCTCTTTGATGGAAACATAGGAATCTGCAAGTGCTGTGTACTTTCCAGTAATTGCGATCGTTACCTCTTTTTCTGGATTTTTGATGTTATCTACAAGTTTGCTCCAATCTTCCATATGTTTTTCTCTAACAGGAAGTTGTAATTCATTCAAAACTTTTTCTGAAAAGTTCTCCTCATCAAGCACAAATGGTACCTCATATATTGTCTTACAATCATGATCAGAGATGACATTTGATTCCTTCACATTACAATACAATGCTATCTTCCTCCTTGGGCCATCCTTTAATGGTTCCTCAATCCTACAAACAACAAAATCTGGTTGTACTCCCATATGCAGAAGTTCCCTAACAGATGCCTGTGTTGGTTTTGTTTTTTGCTCACCGACAACTTTGAGTATTGGTACTAACGTTACATGAATAAAGAGTACATTGTTCTCTCCTTCTTCAAGCTTCAATTGCCTCATTGCCTCAACAAAATAGGAATTCTCTATATCTCCGATTGTCCCACCAACCTCTATAATTACTATGTCTGCATTGGACTCTTTTCCAACCTTCCTAACCCACTCCTTTATCTCACCTGTAACATGTGGAATAAATTGTACATCAACGCCGAGATACTCCCCCCTCCTCTCCTTCTTTAATACAAGATTGAATATTTTGCCACCTGTTGGGTTATTGTAGTAATTCATTGTTACATCAAGGAACCTCTCATAATTCCCGAGGTCCATATCACATTCTGTACCATCATCCAAAACAAAGACCTCACCGTGTCTTAATGGATTCATTGTGCCAGCATCTACATTGAGATATCCATCAAACTTTATTGGTGTGACATTGTACCCTCTTGCTTTTAGTAGTTTTCCGAGGGAGGATGTGACAATCCCCTTGCCCAATCCACTCAATACTCCGCCAGTAACAACAATAAATTTCATATAAATCACTTCAATCCACTTAATAGAAGCTTGTAACGTGTGAGGTATATGTTTGCTTTTAGTATTTCTAGGTATGGTATGACAAACAGGAATATGATTGTTGCGTTTATTATGGATGATAACCAGAATATTTTAAACTGGCCAATTATGACGTCTATGAGGACAAGTACGAAAAGCAGAATGAGGGTTACAGCATAATAGAATATTACTGCTAATGGTCTTTTTGTACAATATCTTGTTGAATCTCTTAATGCGTCTACAAACTTTTTATCTTTTAGGATCATGGATTGAGGAAGGAAGATGAAAAATGCCCAGAGAAGAAGCATGGACAATGCTGTTATGATTGGTGGTAAGGACAACACGTTGAATAGCAACCCAATAATGAATGTGATTACTCCAAGGATAATCCATGCCACCATGAGGTTGATTACATACTCTGGAAAATGAGCCAATAGTTTCACAAATCCAATATCATCCATGGACCTCTTGAATTTCACAATAAGAGTGACTGCTGTGCTAAGAAACGCAAGTGAGAATATACTAACCAGTGAGACGAGCCCATATATGATAAGACCAGGTGGGCTTATAGAGCCTGTTATGATATCTTGATATCTTATAAATCCAGCACCTGCAACAACATATGTAAAGAAACTCATGAGGAAGAGCATAACTGCCAAAACCATGAATCCAAACACTGCTATAAGTCTTATGCTCTCAAAAAAAGTCTCAAGACTATCCCACAAAATCTTCATGCCTAGTTTTTGATGAATAGTTTATATAAACTTTTAAGGTGTTTGCAAAAATAGGTGAGAAGGCCTCCTATGGGAGGCCCATCTCTTGTGTTGGGTGGGCTTGCAATGTTTTTTGGTTTAAACATATATATTATTTTCTGAACAAATGTTCAATCTTGCCCTCTAAGTAAGAGGGATGCGCTTTAACAACTTTTATCCTATATTTATTGCCTAATTTGGCTTTTTTTACAATTATTTGCTTATAATTCGGTGCTCTTGCGATAAAATTGCCTTTTTTCCCTTTTTCTGTCACAAATACATTCCATTCTTTTCCTATATACCTCTTATTTTGCTCAAAGGATATCCTCCTGCAAACATCAGAGCATATAACGCTCCTCTTCTTTATCACCTCAGTTGGAATCTTCTTCATCCTTGACGCCTCTGTATTTGGCCTGGGATAGAACTTAGATATATTTGTTATATCGGGCCTTGTTTCCTTGAGGAGTTCAATGGTTTGCATGAAGTCTTCCTCTGTCTCACCAGGAAACCCTATGATAACATCTGTTGAGATACTTATGTCCTTGTATCTCTCTCTGAACATATGTACAATCTGTTTAAAAGTGTCTTTGTCATATTTTCTTCTCATTGCTTTGAGTATTTTGTTACTTCCAGATTGTACGGGTAGATGAACGAATTTATACACCTTTTTATGGGAAAACGCCTTGAGGAGCTCTGGCATCAGTTCATACGCAGCATTAGGATTCATCATGCCTATCCTTATCTTAAAATCACCTGGAATAGAAACGATCTCATCAACAAGCTCTATGATATTGGTGCCTATGTCTTTTCCATAGACCCCGCAATCCTGCGATGTTAACTGTATCTCTATTGCACCATGATTCAATGCGTTCTCACATGCCGACCGTATATCCTTTATGGAGTAACTTTTCAGTGTTCCTCTTGAAAACCTAACTCCACAGTATGTACAACTGCCAAGACAACCAGTAGAAATAGGAATTGGTGCTGTCAGTCCTTTATGCACCATTGGGAAGAGCAATTTTTCTTCTGGTCTGTTTGAAAAGAATTCTCCTTCCGCACCTTTTAGAATATCTGGTATTCTTGAGAAGGAGTTTACATCCAGAAGTGTACAATCAGAAACCTTTCTTATCTCCTTTTTGTTTATCTTTGGTAGACATCCGCAAACAACAAGTCTTTTTCCAAGTCTATCTAATTGTTTTATTCTGTGTATCATCCTCCGCTCTGTTGGTAGTTTCACAGCACATGTATTCAGGAATATGATGTCTGCCTTCTCTGGTGTTGAGACAATCTTTACACCTTGCTTCCTAAGAATGCCCTCTATGATCATAGAATCTGCTTTGTTTAATGTACACCCGTATGTCTCTATATATGCCTTCATAGGAATAGGTTATGAAAAAGAGGATATAAAAATAACACTACAAACCAAGGAGGTTAATCTCCTTGTGCTCTATGTAATACATAATCCAATTCATAATATTGCCAACAACAAACGATAGCAAGAGCATGCCAAAAGGATAACAAGGTGGTTGAGTGCACCATGTTGTTGATATGAATATCGCGGGAAGGAAGTGTCCAGTAAACATAAACAGGCTGAGCAAAATGCCAAAAAACCCCGCGAACAGGACGAGCAGTGGCAGCCATATTGTTCTGCTATACTTTGAAACCTTCTCAAAGAGCTCTGGGGCAACAATGCCCATAAGTAGGAATCCAAGTGAGATTAAAACCAATGGTAAAACAAATAGGTTTGATATGTAGTGAACTCCTGCTACGATAATAGCACCTATGATGATACCAAGAACAGTATATGTTGATTTCATAGCATCACTTTTTCAGTTTAACTGCTGTGCCATATGCAAATATGTCTATTGTGCCTGGGATAACCTGTGCTGTTCCCATTCTGACACCAACTATTGCATCTGCACCTATTGCCTTCGCATTCTTGACCATGCGGTGTATAACATATCTGCGCGCATCGTTTATCATCCTCGTATAAGGCCAGATTTCCCCACCAAGTAATGTTCTGAGAGCTGCAATAATATCATGTCCCAAAAACTTTGCCTGGACTGTTGTCCCCCAAACAAATCCTATATACTCATCTATCTCATGACCAGGAACAAAGTCTGTGGTTAGAACAGGTATGCCCTCAATCCTTTTCTTTTTCTTTTTTTCTTTTTTTGCAGCCATATTATCCCCACTCTTTTTACCCAATTATGTTTTATATATGTTTGCCTTTAATAGTTATTGGAGCTGGTTGTATGGAGATGGATCTGCCGTGGGTTGAGAAATACAGACCAAAGAAATTAAAGGAGGTTGTTGGACAGGAGGAGATTGTAAAACGTCTTGAGACCTATGCAAAAGAGAAGAATATGCCATCGCTACTTTTTGCAGGTAGGGCAGGTGTTGGAAAAACTGCATGTGCCCTAGCATTAGCAAATGAACTGTATGGGGATGCAGTGGAACAAAACTTCTTAGAACTTAATGCTAGTGATGAGAGAGGTATAGATGTGATAAGAGGCAAGATAAAGGATTTTGCTGGGACACTGGCATTTGGTGGGGCTCCGTTTAAGATTATATTCTTAGATGAGAGTGACTCTCTTACAAGAGATGCACAAAATGCACTAAGAAGAACAATGGAAAAGTTCTCAAGAACATGTCGCTTTATTTTGTCATGTAACTATTCAAGTAAAATTATTGAACCCATCCAATCCAGATGTGCGCTGTTTAGATTCTCCCCATTAACAGATGAACAGATAAAAAAGAGGTTGGAGTATATTGCAAAACATGAAGGACTGCACGTTGACAAAAAGGCGTACGACGCAATAATATACGTAGCAGAAGGAGATATGAGAAAGGCAATAAACACGCTCCAGGTTGCAAGCACACTCACAAAGAAGATTACAGAAGACGTTGTGTACAAGGTTGCTGCGAGAGCAAAACCAGAGGAGATAAAAAAGATGATAGAGCTTGCGATGGAAGGAAAGTTCTTGGATGCCAGAAAACAATTGGACATATTGGTGTATGATTACTCGCTATCTGCTGAGGATATACTACTTCAGGTATATAGAGAGGTAGTTAATTCAGATAAAATACCAGATGAGAAAAAGGTTGAACTTATTGATAGGATAGGGGAGACACATTTCAGGGTCACAGAGGGGAGTAATGAACGGATACAGTTAGAGGCGTTTTTGGCGCAGTTAGTTTTAACGAGCAAGAAGAAATGAGGACTATGGGATGGGAAGAAGTAAAACAAAAGTTAATGAGAGGTCTGGAAGAAGCTAAGGCCAAACAACTAGTTGATAAAGATGTTATAAGGTATTTGGACATGATAAACAGTGTTCCTGAATGTATGACATCAAGCTCATGCTATGGAAGAATTCTATTAATAGATGTCCCAACTGAAAGAAAGAAAGATTCAAAGTTTATAGAGAGATGGCACAAACAAGTGTCATTTGAGACTGTTTGGGATGTAATAGAAAAATGTAGTGGAGAGAGGATATGGTTTAAGATGGAGCCATTGATTATCCATATATCATGTAAGGACTTAGAAACAGCAAAGAGGATATTAAAGGTAAAAAATGAGGCTGGGATAAAAAGAGGAGGTATATTTTCAATCAGTGATGAGAGAGTACAAATAGAACTGGAGGGCACACAAAGGATTGCATTGCCTGTGAAAATAAAAGATGATGTGATTGTTACAAAGGAGTATATGGGGATTGTTGTAGATGACGCAAACGAAAAGATGCGGAGAAACGATGAGAGATGGAAAAGGTTTGGGATAGCATTCAAGAAAGAATTTAATCTATCCTAAATCTGAGTAATGCAGCAATCCCTCCCAAATGTTTCAACTTTTCTCCTGCCTCATGTTCTGAGCTTATGATATGAACCTCAACATTTGTTTGCTCTGCTTGTTGAAGAAGATTTTCCATTGCTTCTCTCTCCTCAGAGAACAGTGTATCCGATATCAATAGTATTTGGACAGCGCCATATTGTAGAGCCTCTTCAACTTCCTTTCTTCCATATGCCACAAGTCCAGAATCTTTTGCTATTTCTGTTAATACCCTTTCTATGAGGTTTGTCTCCTGAACTACCCTTGCCTTTTCCATTATCTTCTTTATTACGTCCCTTTTAAGGAGCTCTTGCATACCTGCTCTTGATACGCCTCCTATATCCTCTGTAATGAGCCTTTTCCTAAGCTCTGGGTATTTTTCAGCACAAAATGTTGCAAAATCGTCTTTTGTAAAACCCGGACCAGCAACAATAACCTTTGGTGTATCAAACTGTTCTAATGCTTTTGCTATATTATGGAAATACTCTTGCATCACATCCCTCTGCTTAAATGCTTTCCCGGATCTCCCAGAGCGGATTGTCCCTTTTTGTTCAAGTCCAAATTCTCTCAATAAAGCTATTTCAGCAGATTCATCATCCATGACAACCAAAAGAACTTTTGGTCTTTTTGATGCCTCAACTGCCTCCTTTATTCTTTGCAACTGATATCGTTTCCACTGCACTTTCTCTATTGTGATTGTTTTCTGAGGCATAACCTCTATTGTGTGATGTGTACCAATTTGAACATAGTCCTCAGGATAACCGCGCACAATAGTCCCTAGCAATCTGAGCTTGTTTGAATGTTTATGTAACTCTATGGCTTCAACCTTTATTGTAACCGTTATTGGTTTTCTCTCCGTTCTTCCTCCCTCTGATGTGAATCTCCTCTCAGATTTAGCAGTAACCAAGTCATCCTTTTCTATTACCTTCTCAAGATGCCACAGATCATCAAGTGTTTCTGCCACCACTACAATCTTTGGTAAGGCCCTTTTCAATACACGCATGAATAGTTTTTGGTAAAGCCTTTTAAAAAGTGTTCGTTAAAATTTAAGACATGCGAATTGCTGTAATAGACAAAAAGAAGTGTCAGCCGAAGAAATGCGGTTATATCTGCGAGAAGGTATGTCCAGGAGTAAGGATGGGAGATGAAACGATTACTCACGAGGATACAAACATCCCTGTGATATCAGAAGAACTGTGTACTGGTTGCGGCATATGCGTAAAGAAATGCCCTTATAATGCCATTTCTATTGTCAATCTCCCAGAGGAGCTTGAGAGGCCAGTGCATCAGTACGGAGTCAACGGATTCAGGTTGTTTGGTCTACCAGTACCAAAAGAGGGTGTTGTAGGGATTATAGGGCCAAATGGTATTGGAAAAACTACTGCATTAAGAATACTATCAGGACAATTGGTTCCGAACTTGGGCAAAGAACATGCAGATTGGGATGAGATTATTGAATACCATAGGGGGAAGGAGATCCAAAAGCATCTGGAAAAGATTAGTAAAGGTGAGATAGTAGTAAGCATAAAGCCACAGAACGTTGATTTAATACCAAAACACTTTGATGGAACAGTTGAGGAGCTTTTGAAGAAAACAAATGATATAGGAAACATAGAACTTCTTGTTGAAAAACTTGAATTGGGTGGCATCCTAAAAAGAAGATTGGATGAGATAAGTGGAGGGGAACTACAAAGAGTTGCAATTGCTGTTGCGCTTGGAAAAGATGCACAACTTTATTTCTTTGATGAACCCACTTCATATTTAGATGTAAAACAAAGATTGGTCACTGCAAAGATTATAAGAGAAATCGTTGAAAGAGGTTCTGTTCTGGTTGTTGAGCACGACCTTGCTGTCTTGGATTACCTCTCGGATAACATACATGTTGTCTATGGAAAAGAAGGAGTGTATGGTATTGTATCTGGATTAAAAGGTGTGCGCGTTGGCATAAATGAATTTTTGGATGGATATCTAAAAGCAGAGAATATGAGATTTAGGGACCATAGTATAAAATTTGAGGTAAAACCACCAGCTGACGAGTGGAAAGGAGAGTCACTTATAACATTCCCACATTTCAGGAAAACATATGAATCATTTGTGCTTGATGTTTCAGAAGGGGAGATAAGAAAGGGGGAAGTTATAGGGATTCTTGGACCAAATGCTATTGGAAAATCCACATTTATGAAGGTGTTGGCAGGTGTTGAAAAACCAGATGATGTCTCGCTTAGTATGAAGATAAAAATAGCGTATAAACCGCAGTATCTTACATCAAACTTTGAGGGAAGTGTTGAGGAATTTATTGATAGTGTAGACATAAACAGGGAGATTTTTGATACCTACCTAAAAAATGATTTGGTTGCATTATATCCAAAGCAAGTACAAGAACTTAGTGGTGGTGAACTACAAAGAGTTGCAATAGCAATAACCATGGCAAAAGAGTGTGATCTTTGTTTGTTGGATGAGCCGAGTGCGTTCCTTGATGTTGAACAGCGACTTAGATTCGCTGATCTTATAAGAAAGATTACAGAGAAAACAGAGCGCAGTACAATAGTCATAGACCATGATATTACTTTGCAAGATTACATATCTGATAGGTTAATGGTATTTGATGGTATTCCAGGCAAGAGAGGACTTGCACATGCTCCAGAATCAATGGAATCTGGCATGAATAAGTTCCTTAAAATCATGGATATAACGTATAGGAGGGATCCAGAAACAGGGAGGCCAAGAGCAAATAAGCCAGGGTCGCAGAAGGACATGGAACAAAAAAAGAGCGGAAAGTATTACTATGTTTAGAGGCTCGCAATGTCCTTTACTACCCTACCATCCTCTATAATTCCATAATCACAAAACGTGTTACTGAATATTCTCTCAACAATTCTATCCAATTGGTTAAGGCACTTGGCAAAGTATAAGTTGATGACACAACCATGAGACACAATAAGTATCTTTTTGTTCTTGTATGTTGAATTAATTTCATCTATCTTTATCCCTATCAAGCTTATTGAGTTCTTTATATTGTATGATGTTTTTTCCTATTCTTCTGGCAATAGGCTCTGCTGTCTGATACGCCTTTCTCTCTGCTGATGATATAATGACATCAACATCATCAAAGATGCCGGAATTTGCCACCGTCTCTGCATGCCTTTTTCCGTAATCAGAAAGTGGCCACTCACTAATTGGCTTGTTCTTGTCTATCTCCACCTCAGCATGCCTCAGGAATATAAGCGTGTTCATAAACATGGTTTGGGCAAAATGCATTTATATACCTACGTTTATAACCATAATCATGTTAGCCAAAGATGTTATTGGGAAAGAAATTATTGACAGAGATGGCAATAAAATAGGGGTTGTTGACGATATCGTATTCACAGGAAAGGGCAAGGTAACGCATATTATTGCATTGCCTGTTGGTATAATACGTGCATTGAAGCCAAATATCCATATACAGTTTGAGGACATAGAATCTATAGAGGACGTTGTGTTCCTCAAAAAAACTGAGGAAGAATTAAAAACCAAGAAAAAGAAATGATTGTATGGCTGGGATATGCGGTTCTGTTTCTGGGCATATAGATAGTATACTGGATAAGATTAAGCATAGAGGAACAAAAATAGATGTAGAAAACATTGGGGATGCTTGGTTTGGTTGCTCTCACCTCACTGGAAGAAAGCAAATAATCAAACATAAGGAAAAGATCCTAGTGTATGATGGAGCATTTTATGGTATTGATGAAACAGATGTAATGGATAAACTGGCAGAAGACCCAAAATCTGTGGGAGAGATTGATGGTGATTTCGCACTTGCCTTTTATGATGGAGAGCATTTGATTCTATCAACAGACATTGTCGGAACAAAACCATTGTGGGTAAATAATGATTCATTTGCATCAGAAAGAAAAGCGCTAAAGGGTGCTGTTCCAGTCAAACCGGGAACTATTTTACAGGACTTCAAACCATCATGGAGGTTCGGATTTGAGAAAGGGAATCCTAATAAAAAGGACCATACATTACTCAAAGACCTAATCATCAGAGCAGTTGATAAACGCACGAAAGACATAAAGAAAGCCGCACTTCTATTCTCTGGTGGAGTTGACTCAACATTACTGGCGTTGCTTCTCAGTGATAGGATTAAACTCACATGTTATACTGCTGGGTTCTCTGGAGCACCAGATATCACCTGGGCTGAAAAGGTTGCTGAGGAAATGGGACTCAAATTGAATATTGTTGAGATGGAGGCTACTGAGGGGCTTGTAAAAAACGTTGTGGATACCATTGATACAACCAATGTTATGAAGGTTGGTGTAGCAATGCCAGTTTATGTCTGTTGCAGAGGGTGCGAAGAGAATGTTATGTTTTCTGGGGTTGGAAGTGAGGAAATATTTGCAGGATATGAGCGCCATATAAAGGCATTAGAGGAGGGATGGGCAGGAATGCAGAAGGAGATGTGGAAAGGCATAGAAACGATGTGGGAAAGAGACCTGCAGAGGGATGACCTAGCAGCATCTGCTTTCTCCATTGAACTAAGAGCACCATTTGTTGATAGGTATGTTATAGAAGAAGCAATGAAGATACACCCTTCCCTGAAGTACAATGGGAAGATGAAAAAGGTTGTATTGAGGAAGATCGCAAAGGAATTAGGAGTTCCGGAGGAGGTATGCAAGAGACCAAAAAAGGCTGCACAATATGGCTCTTATTCGCATAAAATAATTGTTAAGTTGGCAAAAAGGCATGGCATGAAGGCTCATGACTACCTCAGATCACTTGCCTCACAATAGTATCATAACCAGTTGCTCCATTTTGGTCCTCTGCTGTTACATTGAATATCCATACACCTGGCCCAGGGTTCTCAGATACGTTGAATATTAGGTAATGGTTTGTTGTTGTATCAATCAATGTCCATCCTGTTGATGTGTTATGATATAAGCTATAAACTATGTCTGAATCTCCATCAACATCACATGCCTTCCACTTAAACACTGGATTCCCGCTTATTTTGTAATGCTCTGGCTCGATAAATAATGGGTGAGGAGGATAATTCTTTGTGTATGTAGCAGATATGTGTATTAACTCATTATCATTATATGTGATAGTTGTTTTATTTCCAGACCTTGAATAATATGTGGAAACAACTAATGCGTAGGGATTTGTTTGTGCTATTTTACCTGTTTTTTTACAATAATAATTATCCGCGTCACCATACCATCGTGCTCCTTCAACTATCATACCAGTTATTGCTGAATTATGCATATCATTTTCAAACAACAGAAAAGAGAATAATGCTATGACTACTGAAAAAGCCAACAAGAGCATAATCGCTGAATTGACGAATCCTCTTTTCATTTTAGTTTGCACACCTCTTTTGTTGTTGCTCCATCATAATCGTAATAATTTAGTATAACTGCGCTCTTTTTTCCAATACATGCATCCCCAACACCATACTCCTCTGTTGAAGCATTGGATGTGTTCTCTTCACCCATATCATGTGCTATCTTTATCTCTTGTATTAGGTCATAATTTGGCTGTTCTACAAATGTTATAAAGGAAAGAAAGACAACTACCACAATAAATACTGCAGTCAATGCGTATGCCGCATCAATGGTGAATATCACTCCCTTTTTCATATGGCATCACACACATAAACGATTATGGGCTTTTCTTTTGTGCCCCTCACGCTGTATACACATGACTTTCTGTCTGATGGTGCGTTTCCTTTGCCTATCTCATACCCAATATTTGACGCTGAATCATTTAATCCGCTAAATGACTGTGTGTAATACATGAGAGATGCTGCATCCATAGCAATTTGGTGCATCTTTGCAGTTTTTACTGATGAAGAGGTAATATCCATGTGCATATTCATAATCGTAATAATCAAACCAATGCATGCTAAAACGATGACAAATGAGAGGAGCATATCTGTTGAAAATATCTGGCCTTTTCTCAAGCAGACACCTCCATGTCACCAGTAACAACAAGTGTTTGGTTGCACAATGCATCAACGCCTGTCTTCATGTCCACAAGGGGGTATTGAGCAATAACACTCTCTAGCATATTGCTTTCTATCCTCTGATAGGTTAAATTAACTGTCAGGATATCTGTAGTTTCATTTACATGAACGCTACATGAGACAAGGTCAAGTGATAACTTTGGCCAGTTGCCCCCAGTTGTTGGAACAATAGGAGATGTTGCAGTTCCACCAATGTTCTGTATGTCTATCTTTAACTCATCATCAGGTTGTGGTGAAATTGCTCTGAAATGGTTTATTGCAGAACCAACTGCAATGGCAATTGCCTCTGCCTTATATTTCACGGATATTGCTGATGCATTCTCAACCTGCATGAGCGCGAATCCCATAAGGATGGATGCAACTAACATGAGAACAATTGAGGATAACAGGAAATCAAGTGATATCGTGGCTCTATGCATATGTTATACTATTGCCTACTATTATTTAATAATTTCTAAAGGCACTTGGTTACCATGCCTATCAAATGCCCTTATCTCATTTATCCCAACAATAATATGGATTTTACCATGCCGCGCAAAGAAATTGAGGTCTGCTTTTGATGGTATTGGTGGACCAGGATGAGAGTGGATAGAACCAACGATAGTTGGGTCAAGGGGGACCATATACTCCTTCAATGTTGACCTTGACTGTTCAAATGTACTTCCAGGTATAACCAATACCTCTGTTATAACATTGTTTTTTGCCCTGAGTAAACCTATGAACTCATTTGGATAGGTGTTTCTACATGCCTCAACAATGAAATCCAATGTTTCCTTCTTTATTTTCATACATAGTATAACAGCACTGGAATTAATAAACTTGCCATGCACGTGTTTCTCCTCGTTTTTGTCATTATGCACATCAGTCCAATAGCAGTAGATGCCATTAGTACAATCATTCCATTTATCCCACAAAACCATAAAACCATAAATAGAATGAATACCAACGATATTGTGTTTAATAGCTCTGTTGACAGCTTATTCATCAATAGGATGATATGCTTGGAAAACACCCATGCGAAAAATCCAGACAATCCTATTGAGATAAGAATTAATCCAGTGAGGTATAATATATTTTTGTTGCTAAATCCGTCTATAACAATAGCGACTGCGCTTCTTGGTCTTCCTATGAGATATATTGATAGTATGGATATGAATGCATAAACTGTTGTTGTTCCGCCAATCATTGCAAGGTAGTCCTCATCAGAATGTATTGCTCCAAATTTCTCAGAAAACAAAGCGCCAATTGAGCTGCTCACACCAGGAAGAAATCCGCACAATAATCCAGAGAATGCACCGAAGAATGATGATTTTATTGGTATGTTCTCAATACAGACATCTGGCCTCTGAGCAGGGGATGCGCTACCAAAGATAATGGAATAGAGAACAGAGCTCATGCCAAAAAACCCAGAAAACAGGGGAAACAAAGCATTTGGCATCTTTTCCAAAGAGATAGTCCCAAGCACAGCGCTCATAACAAATAGGGATATGAAATATGCTTTTCTATTTGATGACAAGAACATAAGAAGAATTAATCCAACTATTGCAACAGGAACGAATTGTTTTATCACAGCATAAAATGAGAAGAAGAATGTGAGAAATGGGAGCAAAGAAATGACAATGAGTGATGAAAGGATGCCACCAATAACCGTAAGTTTGAACGCCTTTAATGCCTCTGACCTTAATGCCATTCTATGTGAAGGGAGTATGGATAATGCAGTAGACTCCTCGGGTATGCCAAGAAATATACTTGGTATGAAGCTAAAAAAGGAATGCGATATAGACACTGCTACGAGAAATGGAATCACAGAACGGTCTGCATTGAGAAGTATTGGCACAAAAAGGTTTATATGCAACCCAGGGAAAACCCCAGTAACAATACCAGATGCAATACCAAGAATAATATCAATCAAATAGATGTCACCTCATCTACAACAAGCTCAATTGCTCCTTTGTATACGGATACCTTGCCTTTTGCTAATACTTCCATACCCTTTTCAAGTTTTGTATCAACCTTAGTAAAAGAGACTGCTTTGTAGCCATTGATCCTCATAAAAAGTATTCCTTTCCTTTGGTACACGGAATCAAGTGTGCCATGTAAAACAACAGTATTTCCTACCATCTCTTTGCTCAGATATTTAACGTGTTTGATTTCTTCATCTGACAATGCTATAAGTAATGTGCCAACAATAGAGATAAATAAACATAGATAGATTATAGTTTGCTCTTTCCTACTATTCTCCATATCTTTCCTCTCCCCAAAAAGCCACGTTCTATCTTAATTTTTACCATATCTCCTTTTTTAATGTTTGCTTTGCTTCTGACTGCATAGTAATCATTCCTAACACTTGAGCGTATATCAAACGGAACCTGGACAACTGCCCATTCCTTACTACTTAACAGAACCTTCCCGAATGTGTAATTCCTCCCAAATACCAGCTTAAATACAACTGCGAATAGGATAAATGTTATGAGGTAAAACAGGAAAAGCTCAGCACTAAACCAATCTACAAAATAACGTAATGCCCCAAGTGAAACAGCAATTAGGCTTAAACCGCAGAAGAAAAAGACATATGCATTTCCATCCCTCTCATCCTTGAATTGCTTTATTGTGCTGTATGTGTTGAGAACAAAAAGGAGCAGAAGAATAGAAAATATCAGCATGTTAAATTTAATCGTCAACACAAGAGCAAGGATAAACATGAAGATTACAGAGAACTGCAATCGCATTATAACATACTCTCTATATGTTCCTCCATGCTCTTCTATGTATTTCCTGAATAGTTTTGGTATTTTCATATAATCACTCAGGATAAACCTTATAATATATGCCTTTACATCTGCCATCTGGGTTGTATTGGCAATCAAGCGCAACTGTTATCTTTCCTTGTATGTCCTTGATGGCATCATCACTAAATATCAGACGAGTACACTCTGGGTTATTTGTGTGTATTGTGTAGTTCCTCATGCCTTCTCCATTGTTTATAGTAATATTTGTTAGATATGTATCATCACACTTTGGATACGAAAGCCCAGCATTGGATATATACCAATCTGCCTGCGTTCTAACAACAGCATCAGCAATTGTATAGCTACCTTCTGCTGAGTATATCCTAAAGGACATAACTGCCATTGCCACAATGAGAACAGAAACCAGTAGCAGCTCCAATGCGGTCTGCCCCTTATCACTTAATTGCTTCCTCATATCCTATCACGCCTTCTTGTGTTGGGTTTTGGGAGGTGCAATCCTTCTCAATCCTTATTTCGTAGGTGTTCAATGCTATTGGACATCCTGAACTTATTTTTATGTAATCAGGTATTGCAACCTTACTTAGTATCTGCTTTTCTCCTTTGTTATCGTAGTAATCCCCCCATATATATGTGCTATTCCATCGTATATTTGATTGTGCTAAAGGGTCACTCTCAACATATACTGTTATGTTTTTATATGAGCCACATCCCATTAATGCTACCTCTTCTGCTGTGTTCCTTATACGCTGAACAGATGCACCAAGGTTTATTGCTATTGATGTATCTGAAATGGTGTCAGTGACATAATTCACTAATGGTATAGAAACAGTTGCAAACATTGTCAACATTATAACAAGGAGTAGAATAAACTCAACTGTTACTTGGGCCCTCATACCCATGTTGTTATGAGCCAAATCAGGTCACCTATGAACAAAGAGGCAATTGTACCTAATAAAACTATTGGTATCATAGGTACGCTATCCTTCACCCATATACTCTTTACCCCATATTTTTTCAGCTTTTTTATGTCCTTGGCTTCAATACCTGCTGCTCTGTGCTCTGAGATAATGACGTGCTTTGGCTCGTGTAAGGGGTGCAATATCCTCTCCAAAAGTGATGGTGCGTACACTTTGACCTTTCCCTTATCAATATATAATGTTTGTGCGGGGATCATCCCATCCTCAAGCTTATCAGTTGCCACCCTATCCCTTAATGCATATCGCCTCCCATACGATACAATTTCAAAAAAGAGAATGAAAATGAACGTTGAAACAAAGATGTATGCCCCATGGGCTATATCAAATGAATATACCAAGGATATAAAAGTGAGCATAACAGGCACTCCTATCTTCATTGCTCTTGGAAGAAATGTTATCCCAGCAAGGATAGGAATTAGTAGGATACTATTTATGCCCATTAGATTTAGAACAAATGAAAAACCTATTATGGAACATGCATAGATGATTGTATGTATACCTGTATCCCTCAAAATGCCTTTGAATCGCTTTTTTAGGTCTCTTTTTCTCATTGTTTTCCATATTACATACAACATAATGAAAGGGAATGACAGAATAACAGAGTTTATCAGGATGAGAAACGGAAAAACAGGAAAAATGAAGTAGAACGAGGGAACAGAGCCAACAAAAGGCATAGGAAGCAAAGCTGCTAGAGCGGTGAAGAGTTTAACGTCACCACCTGCCCATGCCCCAATACGCCATAGAGCATATGAGAACAAAAACATCATAATAGATGCAGCAAGACTGAACAACAACGGCATTATTGACCTTGTTGCAAAGGATTCTATTGCATGAAGAACCACGCCAGAAACCAAAAGTAGAAGCACCAACTCATTTGATACAATTCTCTGCTTTATATCTGTGTATGAGGCATATGCTAACCCAGCAATAGCTATTACAGTATAGAGCAACCCGAACATCTGCTCACTCTAATATCTTGTTCAGTACTCTGTTCCTATATGTCTCTATCCTCGCCTTTGTCTGCTGTTGGATTGATAGTACATCCTGGACCAATAACGCAGTGATTGCAGCAAGTCCAATAACAAATGCTGTTAGGTACAAATACTCCAACGATGTCTGGGACCTTCTTTCTTCTAGCATATAATCACCGAATCTGTTTGTACACATAATATGCTGGATACTTTTGTATTATTGGCGGTTTGATTCCTATGTCCCCTATGTCTCCTATGTCTCCCTTGTCTCCTCCGACTACTACTCCTCCTCCCTTTCCAATCACAAATCCTGTTATGGCTGATGTTTTTGTCTGTGATGACTGTAACAAAAATGCTCTTTTTCCGTTTTGGTCCTCGTACAATGCTAGTTCAAATTTTTCCTTTGTGTTTGGGTCTGAACCCATGCTAACAACTGTTTCTTCGTATTTTTTCATCTTTGATGTATCAACACCAGAGAGATATGGGTTGCCATATTGTGCATTTTTGTATGTTATCTTCACTGGATAATTACTCACACCATCATAAACCTGTGAATAACCAACAAGTTCAATGCCTTTAAGACTCGCTGCATATTTGTCTGATGTAACACTAGAAGATGCCTGTCCTGGAGCAAGCATCGTGTTCGCAACTATCACAACAACAGCAGATATTGCCAGGATTGCTGCAAGTATTAATAGATATTCTAAACTTCCTTGGGCTTTCATGATTTAGAAATAGCAACAGAAGTATAAAAAACTAATGGTGGGAAAAGAAAGGGGGGTAGGATGTATCTATGCCTCCATTATGGTACAGTTTATTGTGTCCATTGTCTCCTTCTTGACATACACTACAAATTCGTCTTCCTTTCCAAAGTTACAAGATGCTTCCATATCTGTGCTGCTTACTGCACCATCTACGCATGATACACCAGTTGGTCCCCCTATTCCTTGATATTTTATCTTAACTTGCTTTGCTTCACTTAGTGTTGTAGGCAACTTGTTATAGTTAACTAACTCAATGCCTTGTAGACTACACTGATACTTGTCCTGATTTATTGCACCTGCCTCCTGTCCTGGGGCTAACATGGAGTTAGCTACAACTACAACAACAACTGCGATTGCCAGGATTGCTGCAAGTATTAATAGATATTCTAAACTTCCTTGGGCTTTCATTTACATACCTCCAATCTGTTATTTAAGCAGTAATAACCATGCCACATTTATAAATCTTTTGCTTTTTTGGCGTGAAGAATCAATAACAAAAAATGGGTGAGATGGCTTCTTCTGGCTTAGCACGTAACAGTTGCCGATGTTGTATCTGAGCCATATACACTGATTGCACCTGCGCCTTCTTTGAATGTTGTTGACTTTAGGTGACACACTGTTTGCTCCCCACTATCAATCTTTGCATCACTGCATACAAAACTCACCTGGCCAGGGTCTGATGTCGTCAATGTGCTTGTTGTTATGCTCTTCCCAGGAGGGCTCGTATTTGCCACCATAATTACTGTTGTTTCATCTGGTGATGAGGCACACTTGACTGCATATGCTGCAATTGTTTTAGGTGGCTCTGGGGGTGGGGTATTAGTTGAACTACTGTAGGTTATCTCGCACTCAATTGAGTCAGCTGCTGTTTTCCTAACATATACTACGTATTCGTCATCCTTGCCAAATTTGCATGATGCCTTTGCAGTGCCTGTTAAACCTTCACATGTTATGCCAGATGCTCCTCCTAATCCCAGATATTTTATCCTAACGGTCTGTGCTTCTGTGAGTGATGTTGGCAGTTTATTGTAATTTACTAGCTCAATACCCTGCAAGCTGCATTGGTATTTGTCCTGATTTATTGTACCTGATTCTGATGGTGGCCTACTGCTCTGGCTTATAGAATAATCTACACTGACAAATGGTGCCTTTTCTACATCAACATCCCATATCTTTATTATTGTATAATCGTCTTGTTCAGATATCTTGTATTCAAAATCAAATTTTCCATTTTTCGCAGCATCCTTCATATAGCTAGCTGCCTCTCCTGATATCGCGAGTTCCATATCTAATTTCTCTCCTTTCACTACAGCAGAAACAATGAGTTTATTGCCGCCGCGTTCCGCTATGATAAAAAAATCGGCGGGCTTTACTATGCTCGCTCTTTTCTTTACCCAGCCAACGGCATTCTCGTTCTCCTTGTATGCATATATGCTTTCCTTTATGGTTGGAACATCCCCAATTATAATATATTTGTCTTCCACATCATAGTAAGCCATGTTATGCTCTTCGCTCTCATGAAGGAGTATGCCTTTATACTCCTTAGTTTCCCAATTACTCGGAAGCTCTGATAGTAATTCCATGAATTCTTCTGGCGAGATATTTTTCAATTTGAAGATTAAAAGCATGCCTTCTAGTCTGTGTGATCTATCTGGTATAAGAGAAGCTACTGTAAACCACTCAATCTTCTTAAAAATCTTTTTGGCATCTCCATAACGTGTAACGTCAGAGGAGGCGTCTGTTATCATCACTGGCAGGTCTTTTGAGGCATCAGCATACAGTACAACCTTAACTCCAGATGGTATGAACCTTGCTGCATCTTCCACAGGAGCTTGCGTTTCCAGAACGCCAAATTGGCCGATACAACCCGCCAAAAGAATGAAAGTTAGTATAGTGACAAATTGCGTAGATTTTTTCATAAAAACACCAAATTTATAATACAGACTAGTAATTTAAAACTTGTGGTCCTTTGCTTCTCACATTGTTTTGTTAGCCACAGATTGGCTGATGTTCTGCTCCTGCCTGAATCCTGAGATTGTCTGGCTTTTTATAAAGAGTGTTACAACAAGGATGATGAGAATGATTCCGCCTAATAATGCAAGATACTCTGTTGCCCCTTGGCTCCTTTCATCATACAGCAAAGAATGTGTTTGCAAAACCACTCACCACCATAAATATTATATATGTCACTACTAATAGAACAGGCGCATATATAACTGTTTTTGTTATGTTGCCCTCTCTTATCATAGAAGCAGCTAGCGCACTAAACACTGCTGAAACTGCAAGATATGCCTTGAAATAGAATATGATTGTTGAGAATAATGGTGGCACCTCAGTTCCACCAATTCCACCCAGGAAAAGCATAATACCAGAAACCAGGCCAAAGATTAATGGAGCTACAATGTCTGCTGCAATAATTATGAAAAGTACCTGAACCATAGTCTTTGCTGTACGTTCCCTTTTCAGTCTGGCTGCTGCTCTCAGGTCATCGGCAATGGAGAGTAACGCAGAAACAAGTCCCCCTCCTGTTCTCTTTGCTGATATGATGACGTTGACACTCCTTTTTATTGGCATGGACTCGCTTCTCTCTGCAAATGACATCAATGCATCCTCAAATGTTTTCCCCTCTTTGATCTCCCTTATCATCTTTGATAATTCATCTGCCATTGGTCCATAGCCTGCCTTTGCAACCTCCTTCAATGCACTTTCTATTGTGCCTCCTGCCTTCAATGTTGTACCCATGTGGCTCAACACATCTGGAAGTACTCTCTCCATCTGCGATATCCTTTGAGCCCTTTTATACAAAGGATAACCAACAGCAACATCAAACAAGAGAACAGCAAGAAGTCCTCCCAACATAAGGTCAATAAATAGGCCAACATAGGTTAATCCAACAGCAGACAGAAAGAATGCACCAGCTAACAAGAAATCCGGTTCAAGTTCGGGATTTATGTAAGAGACAGCTTTTCTGTAATTCTGATAAAATCCCATATTATCACATTGGTTGCATTACCTTTATTATGTATAATATTAAACCAAGCGCCATCGGAACTAAGATGAAATAAATCAAAAATAAAACCTCTGCTCCTAACATGCCTTGCATGCCTATTGTAGGTATTGCATTGAATATTCCAGCAAGCACTGCAACGAATACAGGAAATACTATGCCTATCATCATGTAAAACAATCCTATAAGATTCAGTCGCTCAACGAAATCACGCATCTTCATACGTAGTTCAAAGGCAACATCTTCTGCTATTCCTTCTATAATCGCGGAAAGGTCTCCTCCTGTCTTCAATGCCCTGATTATGTGCCTGACTGCCTTTGACAGGTTTTCAGAAGGAGACCTATCAGCAAGTGCTGTTAGCGCATCTTCTGTATTCACTCCTTTTTCAATATCCTTTAATGTCCTATCAAATTCCTCTGAGAGCACACCATAGTTTGCATCAACCACAGATTTCATCGTTTTGTGGATACCAACGCCTGCCCTCACCTCTGTTGCCATCTGTCTCAGCGCAAATGCCAAATCCTTATCAATAGCTTGTCCTCTCTTTCGCGCAACACTTGATGGCCATTTGATTGCAATGACAAGTGAGAGCACAAAACCTAGCAACAATGCAACAAATGAGAGTATCACTTTTAGTACTACTAGGATGATGGATGCATTTGCTCCAAAATTTACAACAAATGGTAGGAATGTGTTATCTATGATTGGTGCTAATGCAGTTAAGAGGAGAAGCAATGTAATAAAAGAGATTCCAACTGCTGATATAATGCTCGCAATAAATGCCATTGCTGCATACTGCTTTGGATTATAATTCATATTAGCACTATCTAGGTCAAATACTAACGTCCTCGCCATGTTATAATTCGCTATTCTCTCTGCTATTCTATTTAGAAAAGGAAGGGTGGAAAATAGAAAACCAACAATCCTTGCAAAACGATTCTCGCTATTAACAAGGTCTTGTGGTGTCCTTTGGTCAAGCGCCAATGCTCTTCTGCCAACAACCATCTCTTTGAGTTTCCTCGCCTCTGTTGGCCTTTCCTCTATAACCTCTCCTCTCTCCTCATATCTTCTACGCATACGTTTTACAATTTCCTCAACAGTTGCGAAGTCGTATCGCCTTTGCGGTGCCTTTTTTATCTCAACCCTGCCGAGTCTCTTCTCTCTCTCTTTCTCCTCTTTTCTTGCCTTCTCTCCTGCTGTCAGGAGTTTTTTTATCTTTTTCTCATCCTCAGCCATATCAACCAACAAATCTATGTATCTCTTCACAAACACTTTCCATATCTCTTATGCCTTTTTCAACCAAGCTATCCAAAAACTCCTTTCTCTTCTGTATCTCGGCTTTTATTTCAGCATGCGATGCGCCTGTATATTTCCCAAGTTCTTTCAGGTATGTACTTGGCACACCTGTTGCCCTTATTGTATCTGTTGCAGCATCCCACTCATACAAGAAAACCATCTGCGGCGTACCTTCAAGTATGCCAGTGACCTCTGCAACCTCTGTCACCCTTCTTATTGTGCCCTTTCTCCTGTCATGTATTCTCTTCTGCACAATGATGAAATTAAGAGCAGCAAGCATGAGCTCTGGAACATTCATAGGCGGTGATTTCAACCTGACTAATGTTTCCTGAGCATTATTTGCGTGTATGGTTCCCAAGCTTCCATCATGCCCTGTATTCATAGCAGTGAATAATGTTGATGCCTCCTTCCCTCTGACCTCACCAACAATTACTCTATCTGGCCTCATTCTCAATGAGTTTTTTACAAGGGTATCCATATCTACTTCTCCAGTTCCTTCTATACCCGGAGGCCTTGTTTCAAATCGCACCCAGTGCTCAACTGGAAGCTTTATCTCAGCAGTGTCCTCAATAGTGATTATTCTTTCCCCCTTTGGGATAAATGCTGCTAGCACATTCAGTGTGGTTGTTTTTCCTGAACCAGTACCACCAGAAACCAATATATTGGCAGGTTTTGCTCTCATCCCTTCAACAGCCAACCAGAGAAAAGCTGCAAGCTCTGAATTTATTGTCCCATACTTTATGAGGTCAACAACAGTAAGAGGATCTTCCCTGAACTTCCTTATTGTTATGGTGGAACCCTCTATAGATATGGGTGGTATTGTTGCATTAACCCTTGAGCCATCTGGCAATCTTGCATCAAGTAATGGGTCTTTAACATCAATCCTTCTTCCAACATCTCTTGCAATTCTGTCTATGATTGCTCTGATATCATCATCTGAACCAAATATTATATTTGTTTTCATCATCCCATACTTTCTATGGAACACATATACTGGCTTGTTTGGACCAATAACCATTATCTCTTCAAGAAGATCATCTTGGAGGAGTAGGTCCAAGCTTCCATAACCTATCATTTCCCTAACAACTGTCTCAGCATAGAAGTCAATCTTTGCTGCTGGTATGCCAAGCTCTGGACTTGAATCTATAATCTCAAGTATTCTTTGTTTGTAAAATGTTTTTCTCTCCTCTGGATCAGCAATCTCTTCAGGTGTTACTGTGATCAATCTTGTTGCTGCTTCCTTTATTGTATCAAGAATTTCACGCTCAGGTCCTGTTGGTCTCGGCACAGGCACTGCATATAACTTCGTGTGGTCTGGAAGCTCATATATCTTACATACACCATATTCATCAATAAGCGTCTTATCTGATGGAAGTGATTCTTCCATTCCCTTTTTTATATCCTCTGGAACTGCTTCCTTTTCCTCCTGCTTTACCTCTTTTTTCTCAGGCAACTTCTTCTCCTCTATAGGTTTAACCTCTTTCTGCGCCTCTTTCTTCTCTGGCTTCTTTGACTTCACGAATAGGTCATCTAGGTATCCCATACAATAATCATAAAACTCATGGAATTTAAAAAGTTATAGGTATTCACACAAAAATAGGTCTTTTGCTCAAAAGTATTGGCAGAGGCAGTGGTTTAAATGGCATACCTTTTGTTTTCTTCTCTATAATTGCATTGAGTTCATCTGCTCCCATCTTTTTCTCCCCTTCCCCTCTAACCCGTACAGATAAGACACCTGTACTCTTCTCTTGTTCTCCATAAACTACAATAAAGGGTATCCACTCCTTCTCAGCATCCCTTATCTTCTTGCTAAGTGAGATGTCCCTATCATCAACATCCACTCTGAAATGTATGCTCTCCAATAGAGCAAGTGCATCATTGACAAATGATTGCGAAACTGGGATAATCCTAACCTGCGTTGGAACAATCCATAACGGAAGCATTGCTTTGCTGCCCTTCTTCATCTGCTTTGCTGCTTTTTCAAGTAGAGCATATATCACCCTCTCAACTGCTCCAGTAGGTGAGAGGTGTAGTATGATGGGTCTCTTCTTCTTTCCATCACTATCAACAAAGGAGATATCATAATTCTCCGCGTTCTCAACATCTATTTGATCAGTTGTAAGTGCTGCTGCCTTTTTGAGATTATCAACAAAATTGAACTCATACTTCATAACGAAGTAGAATATTCTCTTGTCCCACATCTCAATAAGTGCTGGTTTGCCCCATTCCTTAACAAGGTCTTTCACAAATGTTTTATTATTTTCCCAAAAGTCTTTTGTTATCCGTATTGCAAGTTCCATATCCTCCGGCATGTCAAATCCTATCTTCCTCTGCATATCTATGGAGAGCTTAAATCGCTTCATAAGTTGCTCCTTTGCTTGTGTGATGTCTCTACAAAGCGCATGGCAATCAGGCATAGTAAATGCCCTTAACCTTCTCAATCCTGAAAGCTCACCTCTTTGTTCAACCCTAAATGAATAGCGCGTTAGTTCATATATCCACAGTGGCAGATTCTTATATGAGATTGTTGCATCATGCGCCATAAGGAACTGTCCAAAACATGCGCTAAACCTCAAAAAGACCCTTTTGTTAGGAGTATCTATTGTATACTGCCTTGCAGGGAACCTGTTCAGATATTTCTTCAATGCTGGATGCTCATAATCATACATAATAGGGGTTTCAACCTCAAGAGCACCAGCACTAACAAGTGTATCTGAGATAAATGATTCAAGCAATCCCTTCATAAGTTTTCCTTTCGGATACCATCTGAAATGCCCAGGATCAGATGCAGGCTCGTAATCAACAAGCTCTTGAGCCCTCATAATACGTATATGTGGTGGCTCTTCCTTTGCCTCCCTATTCTTTGAGTACTCATAGTTATAGAATGCTTTTAGATTGTCATATCCTTTGTAGTCAAATTTATCAGCATCAACTAGGTTTCCGTTAACATCAAGGATAAACCATTTTGATTTCAGTGATTTTTCAGCCTTTAATGCTTTACTTTCTGATGTTTTTTTGGATATAATCCTGCTTAATTCAGCAAGTGGGTGGCCTTTCACCTTTATTGTGAATGACTTATACCAACCAAATGGTGCATGATGCACAACATACCCCTTTTCTTTTAATGATTGCTCCATTGCTTTTATAACATTAATAGCTTCCTCTGGTCTAGATGGTTTACTTGTCAGGTGAACCCAAGGGTATATCACAACATTATTAACATGAATTTGTTTACATACATCCATAATCTCATTTACAGCAGGTTCAACAAGGTTCATATCTCCTTGTTCAATACCTGTGAATACCACTAAACATTGCTCAAACCTTTTCTTCTCCTTCTGTACTTCCTCAGCTATCTTTATTGCTTTCTTCTTTGGTTCAACCTCTAAAAAATCAGAATGCATTGTTATGATTCGCATGGAAATCAGCGCAATAGTTTTTGGATGTCCTTTGCATCCAATCTTCTTCTCTGCTCAAATGCCATAATAATCTCTTCTGCCTTCTCTGGTGTTAGCAAGTTTACCTTTTCCATTAATTCATTTACTTTGTCCTCTGAAAATATTGACCTTAGATATATTCTTATGGTATCCATCTGGGATTTCTCTGGTGGCATACCTATATTTTGAACGCTTTTGTTTTTAAATTATGTGTGTGTAGATTACGTGCATGATGGAGATAAAGAAGTATTACATACTAAGATTTCTCAGCAGACTAGTGTTCTTCTTACCAATATTTGTCATATTCTTGCAGGAAAACGGCTTATCTCTAACAGAGATTATGGTCCTACAGAGTATCTATTCTATTGTCTATCTCCTACTCCAAATACCAACAGGGGCATTTGCTGATTTATTTGGAAGAAATAGAAGTATCCAGATATCAACAGCCTTTCTTGTTATTGGTTCGTTTCTCTATTCTATTGGTAAAAACTTTACTGGGTTCTTGATCGCAGAGATCGCTTGGGCATTTGCATCAGCATTTTTCTACGGAGCAGATGAAGCATTTGTATATGACATACTAAAATCAGCTGGGAGAGAAAAACATTACAAAAAGGTCAAGGGAAAAATCTTCGGTATTGAACAGGTATCTAGTGCCATAGCATTTGCTTTTGGAGGATGGCTTGCATCTATGTATATGAGGCTGCCATTCCAGATCACCGTATTGTTTTATGTCATAGCATTCTTTGTGTCACTAACATTGCGTGAAACAAAAAGGAAGCAGCGGTTTTATATTGAGAGGTATGTGAAACAAATTAAGAACTCTGTTGTATTTATATCAAGAAAAAAAGAACTGAAATTTTTGATTGAATATGCAGTTGTGTTCTCTGGTTTTAGTCTTGCTGCTTTTTGGTTATTCCAACCATATATGAGGTATATTGGCATACCAATCGTACAGTTTGGGATATTGTTTGCATCATTCTCATTAGTTGGTTCCCTTGGTTCTGTATATGCACATAAGGTAGAGAAAAGGCTTGGAAGGGCACAGACGCTCTATTTTATGGCGATACTTCTCGGCCTTTCACTTATGTTTATGGCATCTGTATCCTTCATTGCTGGCGTACTCTTCATATACTTCGCATATTTTGCATATGGTTTCTCAACACCCGTGATAAGTGACTATACAAATAAACTAACACCATCAGATAAGAGAGCAACTGTTGCGTCAGTAAGGGGCATGGCACAAGAACTATTCTCTGCTGTCCTCCTCCCATTTATAGGCGTTATTGCTGATATATACTCTGTACAACATGCGCTCCTTGTTTCTGGTGTTGTTGTAGCAGTAACATGTTTAACAATGACAATGATATTCTATACTACAAGGGGATGAGTATGATAAAGAGGTTGTATAAACAGCTCTATAATGCTTTTGGTCCACAACATTGGTGGCCTGCTGAAACATCCTTTGAAGTTGTGGTTGGTGCTATACTCACACAGAACACATCCTGGAAAAATGTTGAGAAAGCCATAGAGTGTTTGAAAGAAAGAAAACTGTTAGATGTAGATGCAATGTATAAAACAAAACTGAAAATTATTAAGGAATGTGTAAAGCCAGCAGGTTTCTATAACCAGAAGGCAGAACGATTAAAGCTCTTTGTTGAGCATGTTGTAAAAAATTATGATGGGAATCTTAATGAGATGCTTGAGAAGGATGTAGAAGAACTTAGAAAAGAATTGCTCTCATTAAAGGGCATTGGTAAAGAAACAGCTGACTCAATCCTACTATATGCTGCTAATAAACCTGTATTTGTTATTGACGCATACACAAAGAGGATATGTAAGAGAATGGGAATAAGTCAAAGTGATGATTACGAAGAACTCAGGGCACTTTTTGAGAAAAACCTAAATCCAGAACAATATAATGAAATGCATGCACTACTTGTTGAACTTGCAAAGAGGTACTGTAAGAAAAAACCATTGTGTGATATATGTGTCGTAAGCAAGTTGTGTAAAAAGCAAGTTATTTGATTTTCTCCTCCCCCTTCTCTTCTGTCCTTATGATTATCTCCTGCGGCCCTTGGGCTTGTGAAGCTACTCTCATGATATCCTCATATGGTGTCTTTTGATAATGCATAAAGGATTCATCAAGGCAGTTTTCTGGCCTAAATTGTTGTATCACCCATCTCCTTGCTCCACTGAGTTGATTAGATATTGTCAGCATTTCATCCTCAGAAAGTTCTGGTGTATATGTTGTCCTGAACTCATAATCAATGTTTGAATGCATGAGTATGTCTATGCTCTTCAAGATGTTCTCAATAGATATGTCTGATCTTGTTATCTCCATATATCTTTTCTTATCAAGCGGTGCTTTGACATCCATTGCGATGTAATCAACAACCTTCATGTCCAACATCTTTTTCAACATGCTTGGGTTTGAGCCATTTGTCTCAAGATACACGTTAAGTCTCTTCAGTTTCATCTTCTTACAGAATATTGGAAGGTCAGAATATATTGTTGGTTCTCCACCAGTAATAACAATGCAATCAATTGCCCATTGTACCCTATTAAGTGCTTTTTCAAATTCCGTTTTCTGTATTGTGTTTGTTTTTTTGATCACATCTGAGCTATAGCAGAATGGGCATCGCATATTGCACCCACTAGCAAACAAAACGAATGCAATCTTTCCTCTCCAATATGTTGTGCTCTGCGGGATATACCTAGCAATCTTCAATCTACCACTCCACATCCTTATATCCATTCATCATAGACGTTGCAGAGGCGAGGAATCCAACAATGCCAATAAGGGCTAACGCAATCCCAACACGATAGCTGAGATAGACAGCGCCCATGATAAGGAACACGAGGTAGATAGGCATTGTTACTACTCCTATCTCAAACTGATACTTTGTGAAGAGGCACTGTCTCTTTTCGTGCTTTTTTGCCATATTATCACCTACACACCATAGGTTAAACACATATAAAAAAATAGAGGAAAGCCATCTGGCTTTCCTTCTTGGTAGAGATCCCATCAGGAAAAGTCCTGTTTGGGGTGGGGTGGTTAATTTTCTTATGTTTTTGCATTGTTTATATTCGGATTCCGAATCTCTTGTACAGTGTAAGTGTTAATCTCTTCTCATTAATATACTTTTTGGTTAGAAATCCTAACCAATGCAATAAGCGACCTAAATAATTTAGTGAAAATGTAGAAAACGGGAAGTGGGGATGCAGGGGAGAGGAGAATACACCCCCACTGACACTCCTAAGGAGTGCCTCTATATTTGCGTATAAAGTGATTTATATAGCTTTCGCCCATAATCCGTATTATGTGGCCATGGAAACGTGAAAAACCAACAATAGTGAGAGCCAAGGAAGGAAATATTGCAAACCCGCCAGGAGAACGAATAAGAGAGATATTTAAGCATAGGAATATAGGGTTTGCAGAGGCGGATATCAAAGAGGCAAAACTCCATATCCATAGGAAGATACATGAATACTACTATGTTGTGGAAGGAGAAGGCAGAATAATGCTAGACGCAGATACATTCCATATAAAGAAAGGGGATTTTGTTCACATCCCCCCAGGCATAAAGCACAAGGCATTTAGTGATAAGGGGTTTAGAGTGCTGGTTGTATCAAGCCCTAAATGGAACGCAAAAGAACACAAGGTATTAGAATAGTTAGGTTCTTCTCTTTATTGTGAAGCTAATGGCTCCTTTTTTCATTAGGTTATATATTGTATTTGAGACGCTCTCGCCTGCATCAATCTTCAACCTAGCAGCTCCTTTGCAATGCTGCTGTAATTTGGATTCAATGTCTATCCATTTCTCTACATCTTGGATTTTATGTGTTAATCCGTCTGATGGATAAACCTCTTTTACACCAAATCTCTTCTCATTCATAGCAGAAAATCGCTTTGGTGCGTTCACAACGTCCAAACAGCCAAACAATATGTACGTGCCCTCGTTCTCGTTGAAATTCTCAAGTTTTGTGTTTATATAGGCCAACACCTTTTCTGCAAACATGAATGCATTATTTGATTTCCATACCTCTTCTCCAGTGAACTCCTTAACTGCATTATCCAAACCAACAATACTAACAATACTTGGTGCATTATCTATGTTATAGTATTCTTCGTTGTTGAATTCTTGTGTGAGGAATGGCAATATCTTGTCCTTGTGTAGCCTCCTCTCAATAATCTCCCTCTTTATCTTTATGGTTTCTTTGCTTTTTGTTAATGCATCATCTAGATATGTGAAGAATTGAGTTTCATCCTTTGATGTTAGTGCTATTCTTGGGAGATTTATAGAGACCTCTTGGAGTATTCCTGTTCTTAATGTTGTATACCATTTCCCTCCCTTACCAGAAAGTATCTGGTTAGGAGCAATCATGTTCATGTTCTGGTTTGATTTTATTCCCCTTAAATTCAGTATTGTTATGTTGTTCTTTTCTATAAACTGTTCAAGTATGTTCTCTGTTGACATTGGGATTGCTCCTTCCCTAACCTTCAATACAATCTTTGGCATGCGGAATGGTTTTCCTTTATAATCTCCTTCACTCATCGCCTTTAGGAACAGGTTGAGAAAACGAATAGATTCTCTCTCATAATCAAAATATGTATCCTGTGATGTCACACCCCTTGGCAAAATGGCCTTCTCTTTCTTCAAGAATGTAGGGGTTTCCAACTCAAAGTTCAGAGTACTCTGTGCTAGCATTCCTCCCCTAACTGCATATATCTGATTTAGTTCATAGAGGAATGTCTGTATGAGCTGTGAAACCTGTTTTTCAGAAACGCCTAGTGTGTAAGGGGCCATGAATGTGTTAAAAAAGTCTATTGACTGGCCACCACTGAGATGTGTTTCTCCAGATATCAACACCCTTATAGCATGCGATATTGCTACCTCCGGATGTTTAGCAGGACCAGCAACACTTGTCACCTCACCTATCCCGTCTGTTAATACTCCATTCTGTAAAAACCATCTTAGGTCATTCTGCAAACTTATTGGTCTTGTCGCGAAATAAGGGAGGTCGTGTATGTGGATCTCGCCTGCGAGATGTGCTTTTGAAACATCCTGCGGAAGGATTCTTACTAATGTATATTCTTCAGCAACAGCATCGCCAAATCGCTTGTGGAGTGCTTCTGGGTTGGGTGGTCCTATTTCCATCTTCCTTCCATTTGCAATCATCCTGTCAACGTCATATATCGGAAGACCGATTCTCATGTACTCATTTTTTGCTTGCATATACCTTCTCTCAAGAAGTTTAGAATTTACCATCTCCCTAATAAGTGGAGCAGAGATGTACCTCAACTCAAGTCTTCGTATATCTGACTCTACCTCTCCTGCAATCTCTTCACACACATTCTTTGCTAATGTTGTCTCATTGAGCAAACTTTTGATAATCTTTTCCTTATCAAAACTTTCAAGTAAGCCATCGGATGTTCTCACATAAATCCTGTGATAGTTCTCAAAGCGCCTTGCACTATCCTCGTCTCTTTTCCTCAACTCCCTAACAATAAGCTCGTTGAGTTCCTCATCTGTTAGCGGTTTATCAAGCTCTTTTTGCAAAGCCAATGCTACTTCTGATGCCAACCAGAAGGAGATGCCTGCTTTTGAGCATTTATCCTCTATGACCTTAGGATTGAATCTCGAACCTTGTTCTGGGCCCATGTATTATTTTTTATACTTCTTTGTTTATAATTATAAAAGCTTGGTTAGAAAACCAAACGTGATGGTATGGCGAGCGAAAACCATGTGGATGTTGATGAAATAGACCTGAAAATTATAGAGTTATTAAAGGAAAATGCAAGAATGTCATATTCTGACATGGCAAAGCATTTTGGCTTCTCAGATGTTGCCATAAGGAAAAGGGTGGATAAGCTTGTTGAGAAAGGTGTAATAAAAAAGTTCACAACAGTTATTGACCACAAGAAGCTTGGGAAGAACGTGACTGCGTTCATATTCATAAAGACCAGGTCAGATAAAACAAATGAGATTGCAGATCAATTACTAAGTATTCCTGGCATAGAAGAAGTGTATATCTCATTAGGATTATATGATATCATCGCAAAGATACACTGTGATGACGTTGTTGCATTGAAATCATTAACTGAGGGAAAGCTCAATGATATAAATGGCATACTTGAAGTAAGACCATCCATTGTATTCAGTGAGATATCAGGTAAGAAAAACCAGGTGTAATCATTTCACGGCAAGCATTGCCTCTATTGCTTCCCTCGCCCTTTCTGCTATGGTTTTCTCCACAGCCACAACATTTCTCTTATGTATTAGTGATTGGTAAACATCCTGTAATGTTATCTTCTTCATGTCTTGGCATATTGCATTATCAATACAAAAGAATTGTTTCCCGGGTATCTCCTTCCTCATCCTATAACATAATTCCTTCTCTGTGCCAATGATAAATTCCGTTGCTTTGTTCCTCTTTGCTTCTCTAACCATTCCGTTTGTTCCTAAGATATAATCAGCAACATCTTGAACATCTGGGTTACACTCAGGATGTACCATCACCACGGCATTTTTATGCTCATATTTCAGTGACATTATGTCATCATATGTTATGAAGAACTTGTGTGTTGCACAATGGCCATTATCTGGAACAGAGATTATTGTTTTATCTGTGTTCTTGCTAATATGATAAGCCAAATTTTTATCTGGTCCAAATATTACTGTGTCTGCATCAAGGGAATTAACAACTTTAACAGCATTTGCAGAGGTGCAGCATATATCTGCTTCTGCCTTGCATTCGGCAGTTGTGTTAACATAAAGCACAACTGGTGCGTCTCCGTATGTTTTTCTTGTTTGTTTTATTAACTCTGGTGTTAATTGTGCAGCCATTGGGCACAATGCATTTGTATTTGGCAACAAAACGGTTTTTTCTGGATTGAGGATTGCTGCTGTCTCTGCCATAAATCTTACGCCACAAAATATGATAAGCTCAGAAGAGAGTTCCCTTGACTTAAGGGCAAGGTCAAGAGAGTCTCCAACAAAATCAGCTATGTCCTGTATCTCTGGCCTCTGGTAGTTATGTGCAAGTATGACGGCACCTTCCTCCTCTTTTAATCGCATGACCTCATCAATCATCGCATTATTGTTATTGGAAAACTTTTTATAGATTACGGCATTAAAGAGAGGGATATGGTGAAGTTATCAAATACCAGCAAATGGATAAAAGAGGACACAGGAAGGCAATTCTTCATTATTCTGTACAAGGTTGATAAAGTCCTGTTCAAAAAGCGCACAAAATATCAGAATATAGTCATTGGAGAAAATAAAGCATTTGGTAGGATGCTCTTCCTTGACAATGAGATACAGATAGCAGAGCTTGATGTTGATATCTATGACAAAGCACTTGTTGATCCAATATTTAAAAGAAGAAAGAGGATAAAAAAAGCAGTTATTCTTGGTGGTGGTGATGGTGGAGTATTACACGAGCTGCTAAAACATGATGTTGAGAAGGTATATCTTGTTGATATAGATAAGGATGTAGTTGATGCATGTAAGAAATACCTAAAGAGGATACATAAAAATGCGTTTAATGATAAAAGAGCCGAGATAGTTATACAAGATGCAAATGAGTTCTTAAAAAATAACAAGGGATTTGATGCTGTCATCTATGACCTAACAATGTTCCCCAATCTTGGGAGGGTGAAAAGAGAGCGATACTTGTCAGAGATATTCGGCAACATAAGGAGAGCCATGAAAGCAAATGGTATTCTCACAATGCAGATGTGTTCTGCGCTTGATGTCAAAACAAGGGCGTTTATAGAGAGGATATTAAGGAAACATTTCAAGGATATTAGAATACAACGCTTTTTTATACAGCCGTATTGTGAGTACTGGTTGTTTGCATCTGCGAAACCCAAATAGATTTAAGTATGTAATCCCAATATGTATGCATGAATATCACTATAACAGCACGAGTTTTTCCAACCGAAGATAAGGATAAGATTATTGAGCATATCTCCTCTATTTTTCCAGAAGCAACGTTTGAGGAAAATGATGATTTAATTATAGGAAAAACAAATGATGTTAGGCAATTCAGAAAACTTGTTGAACAGCAGAGGATAAGAAACACTATAGAGAGCATACTTATGCAAAACTATGTTGGCGGCAAAACAAGAATACTGTTGAATAAGCAGTGCAAGGGAATTGTAAATGTTTATGAGGAAAATGAGCTTGGTCCAATAGAAGTTATTATTGAGGGCACAGAGGATGAGATAAAGAAAATGGTGTGGGGAAATGGAGATTGAGGTAAAAGCACGCGCGCCAAAAGATATGGAGAACAGACTGAAAAAGATAAAGGCAAAATTTGTTGGTGAGACAAAAGAAAAGAATGTCATATACAACTCAAAATTCAGAGATTTTGTCAGGACAGGAGAGATTGTTAGGGTGAGGGAAAGCAAGAATAAGATGATATTGACATATAAAAGTGTACGATATAAGAACGGGATAAAGTATGCAGAGGAGATAGAAACAAGTGTGGAAAAACCTATATACTCTATACTTGAAAAACTCGGCTTGTTCAAAGATGTCGTTTATCACAAAAAGAGGAGAGAGTACAAGGTTGATAGTTGCAATATATTTGTGGATCATATAAGGGGTTTGGGTAAATTTATTGAGATTGAAGTTATAACAAAGGGCAGGGAAAGAGGAGGCAAAAAAATAGAGAGGATTATGCATTTGCTTGGAATAAAGGAAAATGATATTATATCTGCTTCATACCCAGAACTTGTAAGGGAAAGAATAAATAAAGAAAAATACACAAAATGAGGCATGAGACCATTCTTGAGTATGATACTGTTTATGGGACTGGTATTTGCATCAGTCCATCTCATAACACCTGTAAACATAAATGTAAAACCACTTGAAACAATAAAGATAAGTCCTGTTGGCCCTGGCCATGAGGTCGTCTTGAAATTCCAGAGGCAGACAGGGGAGAATATCTTCTGGGATAACATACGTGTAATAAATCAGATTGACCCAGATTGGAAGATAGTGACATACTCGGATCATGATTATCTGTATTGTCTTATAGATGTACCAAAGAACAAGCAATCAGGAGAATATACATTTGAGTTCCTTGTCTCGGATAATGAAGCATTAATCGAACCAGAGATTGCAATAGTAAAACTGTTTGTCACGTACGACCAGAATGACTTGATTGAGGTAATACCATTTGGAAAGGAGCCTGAATTTTTTGCGGATACAGATAACAATGCAACGTTCAAGATAAAGAATAAAGCACTGTCAACAGCAAGGTATGCTGTTACTTCTGAGATTGTTAATTTCCCCTCGTACGGGAGAAAAACACTCGTCCATGAATTAAAAGCAGGTGAAACAAAAGAGATAAATGTTCCGTTTAAAGTTCCTGAGGAGGGGAGGTACATACTCAAGGTGCACATATGGAGTGAGGACAATCCAACAATATCCCAAGACATACACACAGTTGTTTGGGTTAAGCCAACAATACGCTCAAAACTTAGGAGCATAGGGAGAGGGTTCCCATTGATACCAATAACAATGGCTCCATTCTACGCGCTTTTGGGGCTGTTTGGTGTATGAAACATGAATTTCTATGATGAAATTGCTGATCTCATAGATTCTGGCGTAGTTCAGACAAAGAAGGACTTAGAAAGGATGAAGAAAAAACTATGTAAAAAGTACAAGATGAAGAAGATACCAACAAATGCAGAGATTCTTGAAAGGATAGGTCATAAAGAGATTCTGGTAACAAAGCCTGTACGTTCGCTCTCAGGTGTTTCTGTTGTTGCCATTATGACAAAGCCGTATGAGTGCCCTGGCAGGTGTATATATTGTCCAACTGGAAAGGCAGCAAAAAGTTATACAGGATACGAGCCAGCAGCATTAAGGGCAAGACAGATGGGATTTGATGCATACAAACAGGTAAGAAATAGGATAAGACAGCTCTCAGATGTTGGACATCCAACAGACAAGATTGAACTAATAGTTATGGGTGGAACATTCACATCAATGCCATTGTCATATCAAAAGGCGTTTGTTCTTAGTGCGTTTAATGCCCTAAACAATAAAAAAAGTAGAACAATTGAGAAAGCGCATGAACTAAATGAAAAAGCAAAGCACAGATGCGTTGGACTAACATTTGAACTAAGGCCCGACTTCTGCAAAAGAGAACATATAAATACTATATTGGGGTATGGGGCAACAAGGGTTGAACTCGGAGTTCAGACAATATATGATGATATCTATAAAAAGATTAAAAGAGGGCACACGGTTGCTGATGTGATAGAGAGTACGCAATTGCTGAAGGACAGCGCACTAAAGGTTTGTTACCACATGATGCCTGGATTACCGTACTCAAATAGAAAGAAAGACCTGAGGATGTTTAGGGAGATATTCAGAAAGCAAGAGTTCAAGCCGGATATGATAAAAATTTATCCATGTCTACTAGCTAAACGAGAGTTTTCAACAGATGAGATATATGAATTGTATGAAAGTGGGAGGTGGAAACCACTTAGCAATGAGGAGGCAGCATCATTGATATCAGAAGCAAGAACGTATTTTCCTGAGTGGGTTAGAGTAATGCGCATACAGCGAGATATCCCAAAACAGTATATAGAAGCAGGGGTCACAGCTGGGAATCTGAGGGAGATGCTAACAGGCAGTTGCAAATGTATAAGGTGCAGAGAGGTAAGAGGGAAAAAATGGAAAAATCCACAGATGAAAGTAACTTCATACAAAGCATCTAAAGGCAAAGAGTATTTCATACAGTTTGTTGATGATGAGAATACCCTATATGGCTTCCTTAGGCTGAGGATGCCGTACAAACCGTTTAGAGAGGAACTAGAAGACAGCGCGCTTATAAGGGAGTTGCATGTCTATGGAAAAGAGGCAACAATAGGGAAAACAGGGGAGATACAACATAGGGGGCTTGGGAAAAAACTTGTGGAAGAAGCAGAGCATATAGCAAAGGAGAGATATGACAATATTGTGGTTATATCTGGTGTTGGGGTTAGACCATATTACAGAAAACTGGGGTATTCGCGTTCTGGGCCATATATGAAAAAGAAGCTTACCAAATAGTAATTTAAACCATTAGTTCCTATTTTCATACATGCGTTGCTTTATCGCCATACCTCTTCCAGAGAACGTGATTAATGAGTTTATCTCTATTCAAGATGAGCTAAAATCGTCAGGAACAAAAATGAAACTTGTTGAAAGAGAAAACCTGCACATAACAATACGATTTTATGGAGAGATTGATGAAAAAAGGGCAGAGATAATAAAGCAAAAAATGGATGCATTGAACAGACAGTCGTTTAGGATTGTCTTTGATAGAATAGATGGTTTTCCGAACAAACAATTTGTTAGGGTGGTATGGGTCGGCGTAAGTGATGGCGAGGAGGAACTGAGAAAGATTGGGGAGCACTTTGGTAATAATGATTTGATACCACATGTTACATTGGCACGTATAAAAGCAAAACCAACAGAAAAACTTAAAGAAGTATTTAACAAAAGGCTTAATGTGGATATGACTGCTAAAAGGATTTTGTTGATGCAAAGTTTTCTAAGCAATAAAGGTCCAAGATACGAGGTGTTATATGAAAAGCAGTTTGGTTAGTGCTGTTTTTATAGTGCTCCTACTCTCCTGTGTGTACGGAATAACAGTAGTTGCAAATCTAACAGATGGTACTAAAATCTTGGCAGAAGAAAATTATGTTGTTAGGGTGAACACAAAAAACAATGTCTTTTCAATAAATAATCTCATTGATATCCCCATATTCCCTGTTGCTAAGGTCGGAGGAAAAAGCATTGAAGTTCCAGAGCCAACAGAACCAGATGTGCATGTTGGGGATACCTTGTCAGTGTATACCGTAGATTTTAGTGAGGGATTTGGGAACAATGTGTATGTATCTTCCA
>JAGGYF010000045.1 GCA_021162685.1 Candidatus Iainarchaeum sp.
CAGTTTGTCACAGAGTACGTGCCAAGCATACCACTCTCAGCTCCCAACCCTTGCAATGAACTAAGAACTAGCGACACGTATGGAGCAAATCCAAATTACGGCTTGGATGGCCTTGTCTATTTCCAAAACGGAGAAGAAGCATGTGAAACTGATGCATATAACCCATTAGGCCCAAGTGAAAAATGTCCTTGGTTCATAAGCAACCCAATAAACTTCTCGTGCTATTCTATGACGCTCTATAGGGTTGAGGAATTGTACAGACTTAAGAGGAATACACCCACATATCCGGATGAGATAAATAAAACTGTGTTTGCAGCCACATTTATAAGACAGAAGGATGACTATGAGCTTTACGGAGACAACAATGATATCCTACAAGAGCATAACCATGATTACGGGCTTTGGAACAGCACAGATGCAGAGAGCATGGATGTAACAAATTCTTCTGACCTAGAGACAAATCACATACGATTCTGCAAGTATTGGATTAACTCAGATGGTAACTTTGGCTACCGCTGTAGCTGGTGCCAATATGATAAAACAGCAACAGGGGAGTTTGAGACAGACAGGATTAAATGCGAATAACTAAGAAATGTTTAAGAGGACTCATAATAAACGCAATGATCTTCTTAATGACTGATATTACCCCAGTAATATACCCTCCATGTTCTTCGTTCTGCATAGTTTCCTCTGTCTGTTGTTCTTCGTTCTGCATTTCCTTCTCTTCTTCCTCAGCATTCTGCACAGCGCTTCCTATCTTTTCCTCTCCTTCAACAGTAACCTCTGAATAATCATTATAACAGATGGGAATCTCCAACTTTATGTATCTGCAGTCGTATTGAGAGGCTATGCTCTTTTCAAATCTTTCCCAACCGCCGCCCGGTTTCTCTTTACTTGTTGTTGAGAATTTTCCAATAAGATGCCATTGTTCCCCATCCTCTGAAACATAAACTCCAATGGTGCTTGTACATCCATCCCAACTGCCAGATGCATAAACAAAGTGTATGACAGGTGTTTTGACCACAGTACCTAAATCATGAACATGGTATTCTTGACGCCATCCACAACAGTCTATATGGCCAGATTTTCTACAGTGGTATTCGTCTGGATTTGATGACCATCCTCTATCATTGCCACACTTGTCATAAAAAGTAGCAGCAAATGCTACGCTTAAAATGAGCAGCATCACAATGAGCTTCTTCATAAGCACCACCAAAAGGGGTTATGTTGTACAGATATTTAAATATTACGTGGCAGGTAATGCAGCCCAAAAGCCCATTCTTGAACTAGCTTAATGTAGGGTTGAGTCAATTTGTGAGTCTTGGAGGGCTACATATCACTCAAGAGTGCTTGAAGTGCTTTAGTAGTCGTGCCAATCCTGGGACTTTTGTGCTTAAAAGTTAAGTTCACCCGGTGAGGAAAAGGTTTAAATATTAGTATCGTGATAATTAGGAACATGATACTAAAAAAATTTGTAGATAGGGAAAAGGAACTGAAATTTCTAGAAAAAAGATACGGATCAAACGGATTTGAATTCATCATCCTGTACGGAAGGAGAAGAGTGGGAAAAACCAGGCTCGTCTGGGAATTCATGAAAAAAAGGCCTGGCTTGTATTTCATGGCGAGGAAAGAGAGGATGAAACTGGAGTTGAGAAGGATCTCTGAAAAGTTTTCCAAGGAGATAAGGTATGTGAATCCGAGAACCTGGGACGAGTTCTTCTCTGAACTAGCCAAAGAATCTGAGTCAAAAAGATTCATCCTAGCAATAGATGAGTTTTCATACTGGGTGGAAAGCGATCCAAACTTCCTAACAACTCTCCAATCAATAATTGACGAAAAATTATCCAAAACGAATCTAATGATAATAGCCACTGGTTCACTGATCGGAACAATGGAATCCCTCCTTTCATACAAGAATCCATTATACGGGAGGAGGACTGGGGACTGGAAGCTAGAACCCCTGCCCTTCTGGGTAGTTCATGACTTCCTACCTAGATATTCAATAAAGGACCTCATAAGGATGTACGGACTAACTGGCGGAATCCCGCTGTACTTGGAATCTATGGATTCGTCTCTGAGTTGGCTGGAAAATATGAAGAACACGGTCTTCTCCAAGGGACACATTCTGTACTCTGACGGTTACAGACTGTTGGCAGATGAGCTCAGGGAGCCATATACTTACCTAAACATCCTGTTGGCAATAAACGAGGGAGCCACGAAGCTAGCCGAGATCTCTAGCAAGTCCGGAATTCCAGTGACAAATTTGCCAAAATACCTGAAAACCCTAGAGCACATGAGGGTACTGGCTAGGGAATATCCTGTCTTCAAAGAAAAAAAGAAAACGACAAAGGCACTCTGGAAAGTAAACGACAACTACATGAGATTCTGGTTGAGCTTCGTCTACCCATACGCCGATGAGATAGACCTAGGGACCTATGACTTCCAGAGATTCAAGGTGCAATATAATCAATACCTAGGGCTAGTATTTGAGGAGATATCCAGACAATATCTCGTTGAATTAATGAAAAGAGGGAAATTGCCCTCAATAAGAATCGGAAGATGGTGGCACAAAGATAAAGAGATAGATATGGTTGGTATTCCAAAGGAAGGGCCAGTCGTGTTTGGAGAAGCAAAGTGGAAAGACGATTTGGATGCAAGGGTAATGGCAGAATCACTGTACGAGAGAATTAAATATGTTCCCTATGATGGAGAATATGAAATGTGGTTGTTTGGAAAGGGGTTTAAGAAAAAGGTTAGGAAGTATGAAGGAGTGAAAGTCAAGTGTGTTGACTTGAGAGGGATTGAGAGGATGATTAGAAAGAAGTAAGATGCCGATCCTAAAGCCCAGAAAAACAAAAATCATAAGCAGATTGAAAATGTCGGAGTGCAGCCAATCCTGGGGCTTTTGTGCTTAACTCAACAAGAATAAGAAAGGCAGTAGATGGTTGGATTCACCCAGATAGGATTAGTTGTGTATGAGTAGCCTCTTTTTAATCCACTCTTTTACCTCTTCTTCAAGGTGGGGTAGATACTTTCTTATTTTTTCTGGATCCTTTAATACATGTGGGGTTTTTCCTTCCACTACACAATATACATAGCGATCTCTAGTTTTCCTCCATATCTCAGAAGGTGGAATTCCTTCATCTATCATCATTTTAATCTTAACCCATCTATTTATCCTTTCAATTTCCTTTCTGTCCAGTTCGGTAAACCTAGGTGTTCCAGTTAGATATCCCTCTATCCACTTTTTCAACTCCTCGTCCTCTATTCTTGGCAGATAAATGCTTTTTATCTCCTCTGTTGTCGCCATGCGGAATATAATTGGTTTTCTCCCCTCATAGACCCAATTGTGGGCCTTACTTGGTTTTATGTCAAGCTCTCTTGCTATCCTATCACTGCACCATCCTGTCTCCTCTCTTGTTCTCATTACCTTAGCCCAGAGAATCAATTCATCTAAACGCTCCTGTTCATATGGTCCAAAAATAGGCTCTTCTGTTGAAAGAAATGCTCTAAGCCATTCTCTTAACTCAGGATCAGAAATGTTGCTTATATACATCTCCCTTTTGTCTTCTCCAGCAAACTGTATACTCAATGGCGCCTTCTTCTTTTCTTTTAACATTTGAGTAACATACCTCGGATCTACTCCAACAATTTCAGCTATTTTACTTCTGGAAAGTTTTGTTGTCTTACTCAAATACATTATCCTTGCCCATGTCTCGATCTCCTTTAGATGTATCTGTTCCAGAGGAGAGAGTCCATACATTTTTTCGCCCAAAAGCAGTTGCCTAAATCTTTCTGGCAAACGTCCTTCCCTCTCTGTTCTCTCCAAAAGCTCATGTGCAATGTTTGTTAATGTAACCAATACCCTTCTCCTTCCATTTCCTGATCTTTTTATTTCTACAAGCCCTGAATCTGACAATCTGTCCACAGCGTACTCAACATAGGAAAGTGTATTTACTTTAAGTATGGTCTTTCCTCTAACATCTCTTGGTGTTGCAACCTCTTGAACCTTTTCATCTTGTGCCAGGTCAATTAGTTGGAGGCTTCCCCTTTCCTTTAATCTGGATAGTATGACAAAGCCAATGTTTGCAGTTGGAATAGACAAATAAGTATCTGCCATACTTGGATGTATCCACTCATACACTGCTTTTACGTCAGGCCTTCCTTCTTTTCCCTCTATAAACCTAGATGTAACTGTTGGGAGCTTTTTCACAAATCCAGCAACTTCCAATACATTTAAGCAAATATCTAACTTGCCCAAATTTTCGATTGTTGGCTCAATTCCAATCCGTCTAGCAATTTCGTAGGTTGTAAACTTTTCATTCCTGTTCTTTGTTATATATGAGTGTGCTTTCCAGAGCATGCCCTTTTTCAATATGCTTGATACCTTACCAAAAGATGTTGGTGTGATTGGCCTTTCATTGTTCAGATGCACACTACGAAATGTTAATGCTCTCAATGCCTTCATATAATGCTTTATATTTTCTGGGTGTGTTCCCTTTAATGCAACAATATGAGCCACTATATCTATATAATCCAATGGCCTACCCACTTCATTATATGCCTGGATTGTGCTTATTATCTCAAGCTTTGCCTTGTCCACAGGATCTCTTGATTCTTTGTATTTTTTGATAAGCACATCAATATCCCTATGAAGCTTTAATTCTTTGGCGTGTATTCCACGGCCATATCTCTTTTTTAGATCAAGGATAGGAACCTTAATCCCGTTCTTCTCGCGAAATAGGATTGGCATAAAAGTTATATGAAATACTGACTATAAATAATTTTGCAGTAACCCTTATATACTACTCTTTATTTAAGTTTATTGCGAGGCGGTGTCATGACACTGAATGCCATATATTCCAATCTTGAAGACAAATTCTATGCAGTTATGGATGCTCTTGATGCAAAGGGCATTCCTGTTTACAAGGTTATAGACCCCATAGAAAGGGCTGGGATTCCTGCATTCCCATTGACTGTTGGTGTGCTCATTATTATTTTGGGTGTTTTAGTATATTCGTTTACTGGAGCGCCAGCAGCTGCAAAAGGGTTTGAGATAACTGTCTATGATACATACGGCAATGTTATGCCGGATGTAGACGTGAGGATCATACAAGATGGTGAGGAGATACTATCTGGCACAACAGATAAAAACGGAAAGGTAGTATTTGACCTGCCGTCAAATGCAAAGCTACAGGTTGAAGCCATAAGTAAGACGTGTGCAACGCCTGTGCAAGAGGTTATAGACACTGCTGTTGAAAGTTCATTAAAGCTAGTTTTTGAATGTCTGGGGCCAACGGTTGCTGGTTGCTCTCAACTCTCTGAGGATAAACTTGTCACAATACTGTCTGATGACCAGAACAATGTTCCCACAGGATGTACATTAAGGGTCTATGATGCAAATGACAGAGAAAAAGCAGTTGATAACCCATTCAGGGTAACACCTTCTGGTGAGCTTGACATATCAGCAGAATCTGAGACCTGCCCAAATGAAGATGATATCATTGTCATTGATTGTGATAACCATTACTATGAGGCAACATTACGTGAGATGTACGACGAACTGGATATGTATGGCCAACTAACCATGAAAGTAAAAGAGGACCAGCCAATTGTTGGTCCAGATGTTGAGATAACCAGAAATATATATGTGAACGTGAAAGCAACAGATGGTTCCCCACTGGAAGGAATCATAGTTAAAGCAGTAACTGCTGATGGAAACGACCTGAACATAAACTTTGCAAATGTTATATTGTCAACAACAACAGATGCAAATGGAGACGCGCGGCTTGTCCTTCCAGACGAACAATCATTCTACATCTCTTTAGAAGATCCAAATGGTGCATATCAGCCAGTAGTAACAGAAACAGAATACAAAGCAACATTATCACAATCACAGACAACCATACAGTTAATGATGCAGAGAGGGTTCCTCACAAGGATCATTATAAAGGAAAAGGACACACAAAAAATCCTCCCTTATTCTAGGGTTACAGTTTATGACAAAGCAACAAACAGGGTGATATTCAGAGGGACAACAGATGCGAATGGGGCTATTGAGATTCCATTACTAAAGGGCCAGGAGTATTACTACGAGGTTATGAACCCCTTGTATAGACCAACAAAAGGCACAGTTGTGGGAGACAGGGACACAAGCGCATATATGACACAAATAGACCTAACAAAAACTGGTAACGTAGTAGTTGATGTGATAAATGCACATGGCATAAAAAACAAATTCCAGAACGTTCACGTTTTGTTGTACAATGACATAAATAACACTGTTTGGATGGAGTGCTACACGCCTGCTGATGGAAGATGCTACTTTGACCACGTACTTGAAGGAACATATCACCTGGAAGCAACGCCACCAGGCGATGTTGCAAAACAGCGCTTCAATTCATTCCAAGTAACAAGGGATAACACGACCTTCCTAACAATTGAAGTTGTGCCAAAACAGCTGAAACTTACTGTGCTGACAGAGGTTGTTTTGAGGGACAGACCAATAAGAAAGCAGAATGTAAATGTTAGGCTTTGGAATGCTGATTTTGAAGAAGTTATGAAATCAAAGAAGTCAGGTACTACAAGAAAGGTGGAGTTTATTGTTGACAAAGGAACAAAGGTGTTTGTAAGCGCTGATTATGTTGATGAGAACGGAAAGAAGTATGGGCCAGTGCAGACAGCGCCATTTGTGATGGAGCAGGATAAGGAGATGACTGTAACACTTGAGGAGATAACAGAATCCGTTTCTGTGACATTAGAAAAGGCTGGCTCTGAAGTCCAGACCCTCACTCCCGGAGAAACATACAACGCAAGGTTTTCAATTTCATTGCCATACTTTGAAGGATTCACACCATACAAATCAGCAACAATGGAGATTTATGTTGGGGACCCAGGATTAATAACAGACTTGAAGAGAACGCCTTTGGTTATTAACCCAATATCTCTATCAGATTTCGCAACAGAGGATCCCTACATAGAGAGTATTGTAAAAGCAGATGAATACCAAGTAGGAAAAACACCAAAGACCTCAAAGTTTGGAACCTCAAAATACTTGAAGATAAATATAGGTTCATACTCAACACCCAAAACATATGTTGTCAACATCCCATTGTATGTAAAGGAACTAGCATCTGGAAAAGCAAAGATAAACTATAGGGCAACATGGACAACACCAGATGGCAGAACAGTTACCTCTGCTAAAGGAACGTGGAAAACAAAGGAGTACGACATTGTAGGGAAGAGCGAATCCCTGAAACTCCTGGAAACCGGACCGTTTGTTGCCTATACTGCATACCTTTCGGACAGTCCAAACGGCACTGCCATAGAAAGTATAAAGGTTGGCCAGGACGCACTCTTCTACCTGCACATAAATGCAAAGGCAAGATTGGATACAGATACATGGAGTATCCCAATAAATAATCTGCCTGATAAGGCAGAAGGGGTTTCGTATTATGGAGAAATCATTAGAAAGAATGGAAAAACCACAATACCATTGACAACAATTTCAGGGAGTGATTTTGAGATAAAGAGTA
>JAGGYF010000005.1 GCA_021162685.1 Candidatus Iainarchaeum sp.
CATTAGAGAATGTGTTGCAGGACAAGGTGACATGGTGCTCCAAGGATTCGTTTGCGTATTTCATTGGATTGCTGAATTATGACAAAGGATTGAGGCCTGATTTCGGAAGGTATTATAGTTTTGATCTGAAGAATACAGATAGCACAAAATTCGTTGAGGCAATACAGAGAAGTGCAGCAAGGGGCAATGAACTAGATGAGAGCCTATTATTCAGCTATGAATCAAAAGGCTTTGCTCCTGATTCCATTGTAAACTCAAGGGTAGGGACACAAGCCCAGACATTCATAAAATACAAGGAGTGCGACTTATCAACATCAACAGAATGCCCAGCATTTGCTGTGAACACAATGAAGAGACTTAACCTAGATATTGTTGGATACTTCACCATTGACGATAAGAATGATGCTTACATTGGCTTGGTTTACAACAAAGGAAAGATTGTGGATGTAGGAGGAGGCCTAACGCAACTCAACGCATATAGGGTATTATTCATAACAAGACTCATGCAATACCTAACAAAAGGTGAGATAGACGCAAGTGCTTGGAAGTCGTATACACCAAACTTCCAGATGGTCTACTCTCCAAGACATGACCCGGCAGCGTCCCAAATTGTTGATTTGATTGGCCCGGATATTGCCAGCCTAAAAATCTATGGATTTGATTTCTATGGCAATACAAATGAAGACCTTGTTGGCCAGCAAAAGGTATGGCTGCAGATAGAGGTATCTGGCTCACCACAATACTGTGTTGTGTCAAATGTAGAGCCAGATGGTACTGAAGTAGACACACAGACAATAGCAGGATTTGAAAATGCAACAGAGAGCACAACGAACCCAGAAAATAAGGTATTGGTTACAGAATGGAATCTAACACCAGGATCTGGACTAAAAACCGTTTCCGTGTATTGTGTTGATACATCTGGTATTGCATCCCACAAAGTAAGGGACACAATAACACTGGATGTAACAGGCATGGAGCTTGTTGTCCCACTTCCAGAGATCATAACAACAAGGGACACAACAACAGAGGTTCCACAATACGGAGAGATACTAGTAAGGGACCGCTATTCAAAGATACAATACTGTGAGCTTGTAGGACCAGACGACACCATAAAAGAGATTTGTGACGACAACAATGACGGTGTTTTTGATAGCAATGACAACATAGACAACAATGCAAATGATATGACTGATGATGGATGCTGTACTGTAATAGAGAACAAGAGAAGCCTGTACTTCTGGAATGCAAAGGTGAAGTGCAGATCTCCATTCATCACAAAAACCAGCGAGTATGTTCCAGTAACTTTGGTTTGTAGGGATGAACTGGGCAATGAAGTTGAACTTGGCCAAACAAAGATATGGAGATGGAGCGCTGAAGTTCCAGAATTCACATTACCAAGCAGTTTCATATTCAGCATGAACAGGCTTCCGAACATGGCTGCTGAGGATGTACACTATTGGTTCAACAGAGAGGAACTAGGCTCAGATGTTCCTGGCCCAGTTACTGTTGCCAAAGATGTAACATTTGAAGCCACTGACTTTGGAGACAACATATTCTTGCTCAAATTCAATGCAAAAGATGAGGATGGCATGGACAGCTGTACTGTCTCCATAAACTCATGGGAGCAGAACTATGACGGCTCCACTATCGATGGCTCTGAGCAGGATAACACATACAACGGCCAAAAAACATGGAGCTGCTCTGCAGAAAAAGAGCTCATCCCAGGCACATCACAAGAGATCAGATACTCATGTCCATTAGTACTAAGGAAGAACGCAGTGAACAACATAACTGTGACATGCCAGGACAAGCAAGGCCAGGAAGCACCACAATCATTCAAGATAACTTGGGATGAGGAAGGACCGGCAGTAGTCAATGAAGACGAAAATGGAAACGGCAAATTGGACGAAGGTGAAGATACAGACAAAGATGGAGAACTAGATGTTTTTGAGACCGAGATATTTGGTAAAATTGATCCGGAAACAAATAGGAGAAATATGAAACCAAAACTCTTCTTTGAAGTCATGGACAGCTACTCAGAGGTAACTTCATGCTATGTAGAGATAGAAGAAATAATAGAGGGATTCTCTACGTTATATCAGTGTAAGTTGTCCCCTGTGTTGATTGGTGAAAGTGGGGCGGCTTTTGTACGCACCCGCAAAAAAGCAGTATGCGAACCAGTTGATAACGCTTCGTTATTCCCCGAGATGATTAGATATGATTCGGGGAGGATACACTTTTACTGTACAGACAGAGTAAATAATCAGGATCATGATACGGACAGACAGTTTACCAATCACATGAAAACAGTAGCTCTGTCCCAACTGCCCAAGGACATAATTACCGCTTGTCATATAATCAGAGAGAACTATTCACCAGAAGAGATAGCAGAACTAGATTATCTGGATCTAGGAGAACCTGGCTCTGTTGAGTTGGTTGACAGAAACGGTAAAAATGACCTAGATACCGATGGAGTAGCATTCACGATGAAATATTCTGGAGATACCCCATGGAAAAGAAACGAACTCGCAAAGGCCATAGCCTCAGAAACTACAAAATTGACTATTCCAAGAGCCGAAGAATGTGCCACACAGAGCATTTGTGATGCTGCAATTGTTGGGATAACTTGGTGGGCAGGAGGAGCACAGGAAAGGGCATGGAAGGAAACTCTAAAGGTAGCAAGAGAAACAAGCAAGAATAACATAGAAGTTTGGACGAAAAACGCGGTAAAGGTGTTCAAAGTCGCAAAAGGGACAAAAATCCCCATCTCATATGCAGCAGCAACTATCACCAGCCACGCTATTAAAAGGGCATTGACGTACTCAGTAGTCTATCATATCATAAAAGGGGCGGTAGGGACTGTTGCAGAGATTAAGGATGAAGAAGGCATCAAACAGAAAATAACGGAAAAACTAGAAAACTCTTATCGTGAGGTAGATGGTTCATTTGGTTGTGAAGAGTATCCTGTGCCAGAGTGGTATTCGCATATACAGGATTTTGTCCCCCTAGCTACAATATTCCAACTTGGCATGCCAGACAAGATGCAAGTGTTTTTATGCAGCGAAAGTAACATAAAGCCTGGTATGTACACAGTCATAGTTAGAGGAAACCAAATTGATATGAGTGCTTCTGAAAGCGAGGTCGCACAGATGTTGTCTAGTTGCTTTGATTCATGTGACGATTTTGTGTGCGAAGTGACTATAGTGCCAATGAAAGAGTAAATCTCCCAAAAATGTTTCACCTACAATCATAACAGTAGTTGAATCAAGTTTGTGAGTCTTAATAGTTGACTTCACCTGAGTGCCACAAGCTCGTAAAACCTATTGAACGAAATGCGTGCATTTTGTAAAACCTATTGAACGAAATGCAAAGGTTTATAAAGTATGAGGGCAAAAAACGGTTATGGACCCTAGAGTATTTACGAAAACCGTTTTAGCAAGCGAGAGAGCAAAGGACCGCGTAAAAGCGCTTGTAAACAAAAGATATCTCTATGGGGATATCTCCGATGTTTCTGAGGAATATTTTGTAGGATACTATGGTATGAGGGGTATTGGAAAAACCGTGCTTCTGCTCCAGCTTGCAAATGATAAAAAGAATAGCTTGTATATCTCAGCAGACTCAACCTACTTGAAACCGTATTCGCTTTATGATGTTGTGAGGTATGCTGTGCTCCAGGGATATAAGAACATATTTATTGATGAGATACACGAGAAGCCGGATTGGACATATGACATAAAAACACTCTATGATGAGGGCGAAGTAAGAGTTATGTTTACTGGCTCTTCTCAAATGGAGGTGAGAAAAGGGGCAGACCTGTCAAGAAGGGTAAGGTTGTTTGAGATGAAACCCGCTTCTTTTAGGGAATATCTCTGCATAAAGAAGGGGTTTGATGTTAAGAGTATTAGGGTCAATGATCTGTTCAAAAAAGAGAAGGTGAAGGATGCTATAAAGAGATATGCTGGACTTATTCATTACATGGATGAATACTACAAAATGGGAGGAGTTTTGTATCCTGGAGATTTAGAGGACATATATGCTGCGCTTGATAGAAGCATAGAAAGAGCAATCACCCATGACCTTGCATCATTGAGAGAGATTGACATAAATGTCCAGGACAATGCCTACAAAATATTGTATTTGATTGCTACATCACAGCCATTTGAGTTAAGCTATAGTGCGCTTTCAGATTCCTTAGAGATATCAAAGTACACTGCAAAAACACTGGTTTACAGTCTTTCCAGAATAGGCCTTGTGAATTGCCTCCTTCCGTGTGAATCTTCTCACAGGCTGATAAGAAAGGAGCCAAAGCTGTATCTGAATTTCCCACTAAGGTACTTCCTTAACTGGATTCTGGGCAAAGAACCTCATATTGGGGCACTGAGAGAAGAGTTCTTTGCAAATCACACTGGTCCAAGCTGTTATTTCAAAGGAAGGAGAGGGGAGAAAACCTCGGATTTTCTTGTAGATAAAAAGGTAATAGAAGTTGGTGGAAAATCTAAGTCACGGGCACAAGGCCCTGACCTCGTTGTAGTTGACCATCTAACTGTTGAGAGAGGGAGGATACCACTTTTCCTATTTGGGTTAATCTATTAGCCACAAACATATATATACTTATAATGGCAATTATTCTACAGGTGTAGCTATGCCCATACGTGCCATATATTCCAATCTTGAAGATAAATTCTATGCAGTTATGGATGCTCTTGATGCAAAGGGCATTCCTGTTTACAAGGTTATAGACCCCATAGAGAGAGCAGGTATCCCTGCATTCCCATTGACTGTTGGTGTGCTCATTATTATTTTGGGTGTTTTGGTATATTCGTTTACTGGTGGAGCAATAACAGAGAGAACAGTCGTTGTTTCTGTCTATGACATAAATGGCAATGCCATAGATGCAGATGTCAGAGCCATACTAAACGGAGAAGAGATTGCATCCGGCACAGCAGAAGGAGGGACAATTGAGCTAACACTACCAAATGAAAAGATGATCATTGAAGCAAGAGTTGGGGAGTGTGTAAAGCAAGAGATTCTGGATAAGGACAAAAAAGAGATTGAGATTACATTGGAGTGCGCAATGCCTCAGGTTGCTGCATGTGCTCCTCTTTCTGAGGAGAAACTCATCACAACAATGGCGGATAGAAACAACAATATCCCGACTGGATGTGTGCTAAGGGTTTACAAATCAGAGGACAGGAGCGAAACAATAGAAACACCCTTCACAGTTACACCATTGGGAGAACTTGACCTATCTGGCCAGGGAACATGTCCTACTGAGAACGACTATGTAGTCATAGATTGTAATGAACACGAATGGGAGGGCACTGTAAAGGAGCTCTACAATGAGATTGACATGTATGGCTACCTAGAAGTAAAGGTAAAACCACCAGAAAAAAATGGAGCAAATGAACAACCGCCAAGTAAAGAAGGCATCGTGAGAAGCATCTATGTAAAAGTTATTGGTGAGGAATCATCACCCTTAGAGGGCATTATCCTAACAGTTGTTTCTTCTGACGGCACAAAACTAGAAAAGCAATTTGATAACGAGGTTTACGAAGCAACAACAGATGCAAACGGAGATGCAAGGCTTAGAATAAATGATGGTCAAGAATTTTATCTGCAAGCAAAGGACCCAAATGGTGCATACGTTCCACTTATTACAGAACAAAAGTTCAAAGCAGATGAAAAGCAATCAAGAGAGACCATAACTATCGCGATGCAGAGGGGATTTGAAACAAACATTTACGTGAAGGAGGAGGCAACACAAAAGATATTGCCTGGCTCATTGGTAATCATCTATGATGAAAACGGAAATGTTGTTGCCAGGGAGTATGCTGATTCTGAAGGAAAGCTGAAGACGACATTGCTCAAGGACAAGCGATATACGTACAAGGTAATCAATCCTCTGTATGACCCAGTTACTGGAGAGATTGTTGGCAGTGAGGACACAAGCGCATATACAAAGCAGATTGATCTGACAAAGACTGGCACTGTTTACGTCTCTGTGATAAATGCACATGGATTAAAGGAGCCATTCAAAGATGTGCTAGTAGAACTTGTTGAAAACCAGAATGATACTGCTTGGATGAGTTGTAGGACAAAGTCAGATGGAGTGTGTACATTCCAGTACGTAAAGGAAGGCAGCTATTACCTGAGGGCTACGCCTCCTGGAGCAATTGAAAAGCAGAGGTTTGATGTATTTGATGTAAAAGCTGGCGAAACAGTGAGACAGAACATTGAAGTTGTGCCAAAACAGCTGAAACTTACTGTACTGACAGAGGTTGTTTTGAGGGACAGACCAATAAGAAAGCAGAATGTGAATGTTAGGCTTTGGAATGCTGATTTTGAAGAAGTCATGGAATCAAAGAAGTCAGGCACTACAAGAAAAGTAGAGTTTGTTGTTGACAAAGGAACAAAGGTGTTTGTAAGCGCTGATTATGTTGATGAGAACGGAAAGAAGTATGGGCCAGTGCAGACAGCGCCGTTTGTGATGGAGCAGGATAAGGAAATAACGATGACGTTGAGGCAGATAAGGGAAAAGGTTTATGTAACAGTGACAAAAGGTGAGAGAGAAATAAACGAACTTGTAGCTGGAGAAAAATATAATGCAAAACTCATGCTTTCACTGCCGTACTCAGAAGGATTTGCTCCATATTCAAATGTTGAGTTTGAGATGTTTGTTGGTGAACCTGGAGAGGTTGGAGACATTGAAAGAACGCCTTTAGTTATTGACCCCATAAGTTTACAAGATATTGCAACAGAAGACCCTTATATAGAGGACATATATAAATCAGATGAATACTTCTATAACGAAGAGCCGAAAAGAGAGGACAAGGACACATCCAAGTACATCAAAATTAGTATAGGGGAGTACACACGGCCTATGAGCTATTCTGTAAATATCCCATTGTATGTAAAGGAACTAGCATCTGGAAAAGCAAAGATAAACTATAGGGCAACATGGACGCTGAAAACAGGGGAGAAGATCTACTCAAATGAGGGGATGTGGGAGACCATAGAATACAACATAAAAGCAAAAGAAACCCAGACAAATATCCTGCCTGCTGGTCCATTTGTTTCATATAGTGCATATCTGAGCGAGAGCCCTGAAGCCAAACCAACAGAGATAAGGGTTTCAAGGGATGCACTATTCTACCTGCACATAAATGCAAAGGCAAGATTGGATACAGATACATGGAGCATCCCAATAAATAATCTGCCTGATAAGGCAGAAGGGGTTTCGTATTATGGAGAAATCATTAGAAAGAATGGAAAAACCACAATACCATTGACAACAATTTCAGGGAGTGATTTTGAGATAAAGAGTA
>JAGGYF010000030.1 GCA_021162685.1 Candidatus Iainarchaeum sp.
CCCCTCGCCCACTTTCAGCCTTTTTCCGCTTCAGGCGAAAAAAGCCTGGGGAAAGTATAACCATGTTCGCCCTGACCAAATTACATATGGTCGTTCGTAGTGTGGCATAAAGCCACACTATTAGAAATCATTGAAAGGAAGGGGGATGCTTCCAGGGGTACGCAAAGCGAAGCAAGGGAGTATATCCTTCTGTATGCTCTGCGCTTCGCATTGCGCAGGGGGGCGAAGCCCCCATAAAGGACGCTCTAGTTGGCAGTCAAAGAAAAACTAATTTTCTCTTTCTCTGAGAAGCATATTACTGTGGTGCAGCTCCTTTCTGAAAAGCCATAGAAACGCTTTTAAACGATAAACCTCACAATTTATCCGCTTTTTTTAAAAGAGGAGATGATGCGCATGAGAAATATCACTATTGAGAGCTACAGAAGGCCTGTAACCGAACAAAAGGTTGAAATTGTTGAAAGAAAAGGATTAGGGCATCCTGATTATATATGCGATGCAATCATGGATTCCATTTCTGTGAATCTATCACAAGAGTATCTAAAATGTTGTGGTAAAATCTTACACCATAATGTTGATAAAGGATTTTTTGCTGCAGGAGCAGTACAGGTTGCATTTGGTGGAGGATTTGTTAAAGAACCCATGCTTTTCATTTTTGGAGATAGAGCAACATTTGATGTAAACGGGAACAGCATAGCTGTTGATGAAATTGCAATTGACTCAGCAAAGGAATGGTTAAGAGAAAACTTAAGATTTGTTGATCCGAACGAGCATGTGAGATACCAAATAGAATTAAAGCCAGGATCAGCCGAGCTTACAGATATTTTCAAGCGTGGTGACAAAATACTTGGAGCAAATGATACATCTGTTGGAGTTGGATACGCTCCCCTAACACCAACTGAAAGGGTTTCATTGGAAACAGAGAAATATCTGAATTCAAAAGAATTCAAGAAACAGTTCCCAGAGTCAGGAGAGGACATAAAAGTAATGAGCATGCGAACAAATCAAGACCTTTTAGTAACAATTGCAATGGCATTTGTTGACAGATTTGTAAAAGATGAAGATGATTACTTCAAGAAGAAGAACGAGGTACTTGAAGCAACAAGGCAATTCGTAAACGAGAAATTTTCAAACGATTTTGATAGCATAAAAGTGGATATAAACACACTGGATGTCAGAGGAAGAGGTATCGGAGGAGTATACCTCTCAGTAACTGGAACCTCTCTTGAAGATGGCGATTCTGGACAAGTCGGAAGAGGGAACAGAACAAATGGCATCATAGCATTCAATAGACCTTCTACATTGGAGGCAGCAGCTGGAAAGAACCCTGTATCACATGTTGGAAAGATATACAATGTTCTGACGCATAGAATTGCAAACAGGGTATACCAAAACGTGGATGAAGTAGAGGAAGTATACATCTGGTTGCTCAGCCAGATAGGACACCCAATAGACCAACCAGCAGTTGCAGCAGCACAGGTTGCAGTGAAGAATGGGGCATCATTGGACAGCATAAAGAAAGCCATTTTTAACGAAATAGACGATGAACTAGCAAACATAGATAAGTTCTGTATGGATTTGGCAAAAGGAAAAATACCAATATTTTGAGCAACATTTTTATTATACTACTACAAATTTAATAGCGAGGTGGATATATGGAGAGAGCAACATTTGCATTTCTATTTCTGCTAACAATAGCAACAGCAGCAAATTGTGGTCTGCTCGCAGAACAGGGAAAACTTGCAGATGCAGGTGACTGTTATTCAGATCAAAGCGACTGGGCAAAATGTATGTACTACTATCTAGAAACAGCAAGAGAGGCAGAGCTCAAATGGGACAGAAACGCAGGAGACTTTTCCCAGAAATCAATTGCTCTATACTACTATAATCCTAAGACACCAAAGGTACAGAAATGTCTTTCAAACTATTTGAGACAATACGAGGATTCTGAGTTAAAATCACAGCTCACAGATTATGTAGACTGGCTAACCTACTACTCAACAAATCCAATAGACCCACCCTTTGATATGACTGAAGTTATTGATAGGGTAAAAGCAAATGCATTTCCAGTAGTTGTTGAGGAGTCACCACAACAGCCAGAGGAGGAAGAGCAGGTGACAGAACAGCAAGCGCCAGAAGAGGAGAAACAGAGTCCGCCACCAACAACACAAACAGAAGAACAGGAGCAGCCACAGGAGCAGGATAACACCATGCTCTACTTGGGCGCGCTTTTGGTTGCAGCCGTTGTTATTGCAATTGTCTTCTTCGTGAAAGGCAAACCAGAGAAGCCAGAGAAAGAAGAGAAGCATGTAAAGCACAAGAAGAAAAAGTCAAAGAAGTAACTAGGTGTACATGTGCCTAAGTATAATCCATTTGAGATAGAGAAAAAATGGCAAGATAAGTGGATAGAGGATGGCATATACAAATTTGACATAAATGCACCAGGAGAGGTATATGCCATCGATAACCCACCTAGTTTTACTTCTGGTACCCTACATATGGGTCATATCCTAAATCATTCATGGATTGATTTTATCGCCAGATACAAGAGGATGCGAGGGTACAATGTTTTATTCCCTTTGGGATACGATTGTCACGGTTTGCCAACAGAGCTACGTGTTGCAAAGGAGTATGGCATTCCAAAGGAGAACAGAAAGGAGTTCAGGGAGAAGTGTGAGGAATGGACAACACAAGCAATAAAGCGTATGAACGAACAATACAAGAGCATAGGGTATTCATGTGATTGGAATGAATACTATGAAACACGCATGCCAAAATACAAAAAGGCAGTCCAATATTCCCTAATAAAGTTTTTTGAGATGGGTCGCATATACAGAGAGAAACATCCAGTGCTTTGGTGTACAAAGTGTGGAACAGCATTGGCAAAGGCAGAGGTAGGTTACAAAGAAGAAAAGGGCAAGTTATGGTATCTGAGGTTTCCAATTGTCGGCAAGGATAGGCATATAGAGATAGCAACAACAAGGCCAGAGTTGATGTTTGCCTGTGTTGCAGTATTTGTACACCCGGATGACGAGCGTTACTATGGGTTGGCAGGCTCAAAAGTACTTATCCCTTATGTTAATCGTGAAGTACCTATTCTTACTGATGAGGAAGTAGATAGAGAGTTCGGAACCGGTGCTGTTTATCTTTGTACATTTGGAGATGAAATGGACATCAAATGGCAGAAGGAATATAATCTCCCGGTCTATGTTGCTATAGACAAAACAGGGAGGATGACTGAGCTCTGCGGAAAATACAAGGGCATGACAACAAAACAGTGCAGAGAGGAACTTTTGAAGGACCTAAAAAATGATGGCTATCTAGTGAAAGAAGAGGATTACATCCATAATGTTCTGGCGCATACTGAAAGAAGCGCATGTATGAACCCTGTGGAATTTTTACCAATGGAACAATGGTTCATAAAACTAAAAGATAAGTTAGATGATGTGATAGATGCGGCAAACCAGATGCAATGGTATCCTGCATATATGAAGCAGAGGCTTGTTGACTGGGCAACGAGCCTAGATTGGGACTGGATCATCTCCAGACAGAGAGTATATGGGACTCCAATACCCTTTTGGTACTGCGAGAAATGCGGAAAAATCTATCCTGCAAGAGTAGACCAACTACCTGTTGATCCTTTAGTGGACAAACCGCCTGTGGAAAAATGTGAGTGCGGAAACCCATTAAAAGGAGCAGAGGATACATGCGATTGCTGGGTTGACTCCTCTATAACTCCTCTGATGGTAGCTCATTGGCTTGAGGATGATGGATATTTTGAGAAGGCATATCCAAACTACCTGAGACCACAGGGATACGAGATTATAAGAACATGGGCATTTTACACAATATTTAGGGATTTATTGCTCACAGGTAAACCTCCTTTCAAGCATGTTGTGGTAAACGGCATGGTTGCTGGGACAGATGGAAGAAAGATGGCAAAGAGCTTTGGTAACGTCATAGAGCCAGAGGAAGTAATCAGCAAGGAGGGAGCAGATGCAATAAGGCAATGGGCATTGAACGCATCCCTTGGCGAGGACTATCCTTTTTCTTGGAAGGAGATAACACATGGTGCAAAGTTCCAAAAGAAATACTGGAATGCGTCATACTTCGCAAGCCAGTTCCTTAAAGACTACAAACCAGAAGAACCAGAACAACTCAGACCTGTTGATAGATGGATACTAAGCAAGCTAAACAAACTAATAAAACATAGCACAGAAGTACTTGATAGATATGAGTTTGCAAAGGCATTGACACCCATAAGGGATTTCTTCTGGCATGATTTCTGCGATAACTACATTGAGATGGCAAAAGCGAGGTTATATAACGGGACAGAGGAGGAGAGGAAAGCAGCGCAGTATTGTTTATATGAAGTACTTCTGAAAACATCACTTATGTTAGCTCCATTTATCCCTCACATCACGGAAGAGATTCACGAGTTGTACTTAAAACAATTCACAAAATCCAAATCAATACATCTTATGAAGTGGCCAGAATACAATGAAAAGTTTTTCAATGATGAAATTGAATCAAAAGCAAATAAAGCGATTGCAGTCATCAGTGCAGTTAGGAAGTTTAAAAATGAAAACAAGATGCCACTCAATGCAGAGATAACTAAACTGGTCATCTACGAGAAGCCAATCCAAGAATTTGAAAAAGATATACAAGAAACGGTGAAAGCGAAAACCATAGAGTTCTCTGATGGCAAGGGAAATATTGAATGCGAACTAGACATAACAATAGACATAGAAAAGTGATGCTATGGAGGATTGGCGTGAAGAGGTAAAAAAACAAAAGATGAAATGGACAATTTTCCTCATATTAATAGTTGTAGCATTTATTCTTTACCTGATTTTTGTTAGACCAATACTACGAGCAGCCATATAAACATTTAAATATCCTGTTCTCTTTGAATTCTTCATGAGCTTTACATTAATCTCGTTTATCACGTCCATCTTGATACGATTAGCGGCCCTCTACATAGCGTTAAATAGAGCAGGTTTCTGGAGGATAGATAAAGCGTCATTAGTCATCCTTTCTGTATTCTCAGCATTACTTGGTTTCATCATGCCTGCTGGCGGTATTTTTGATATTACTGGCATGGTTTTTAGATTCATGCTCTTCTCTGTGATAGTAATGATATTCATGAAAATGGATTTTGTGGACGCAACTGGGACCGTTGTGGTTGCGGCGATTATTGAGAGCATTATGATTACTGCCCTGATGCTTTCTCCAGCCTCCTTCCTTGTGGCTGGCATGAGCCCATTGACAGTTCCTTAGGCAGTACCTTCACCTCTTCAATCTCATATTCTCCGCGTGTTCCATCCCATTTCCTTTTAGCTTTTGTAATCTTTATCCTTTGTCTAAAGATGGGCCCATCAGTAACAAATGTTTCTGCTTCTCCTCCCTCAAACATTATATGGACTTGCCCCATGTCAGCAAGTTCATCTATTGCCTCCCAGTCTATAACCCTACCAAGCCAGCTCTCATCAAGACCTTCGGCTGCAACACCTGTAACAATAATCTCAAACCCTAAATCAACAATCTCTTTGAACAATCTCTTTTCAGCTTTTTGCCATAGTGGCGCAATACTCTTTATGCCCAATTCTTTACATATTCTATCAATGCGACTCTTCTGATAACGACTTGCCAATGCGCCTGACACAACCCCATCTACATCCAATTCTGAAAGTACTCGTTTTAGGTCTTCAACCTCTTGTTCCTTTATTCCTTTTGTCCTTCTCTGAATAATCGGGAGATGCATACAAAATGCCTGGACCTTTGTCCATTTCACATTTGGATAATGAAACATATAGGATTCAGGAGTGTCTGGTAACATAGTAACCAGTGTTGCGATATCATGCCCTTTCTTCATAACCCTATATAATGCCATAGTAGAATCTTTCCCACCAGAATATAGAACAGCGAGTTTCATAGCCCCTTCAACATTCCTTTTCTTTTTAAATATTCTACTTGGTGTGGCTTATACTTCCAAATAATATCTCCTCTCTCATCGCCTTGTATGGGCCATGGTTCAACAAGGACATAGTCGCCTTCTCTGACCCATACTCTTCTCTTGGCTCTTCCAGGCACTCTGCACAATCTTCTTTTTCCATCTGTGCACTCTACGTACATGCGCTTTGCGCCGAGAAGTTCTTCAACATATCCAATAACCTCTTTGCCTTTCGGCATTCTTGTCCTACTTATCTCCTCTTGTATTCTCTCCTCTTCTGTCATCTCTTTTTTTGCCATTTTAACATCCTCACAAATTGTACATGTGGTACTCCTTCAATCTTTATAATATTTTCTTCATCCACAAGCCCTTTCTTAACAGCAACTGCTATGACATGTTCACCAAAAAGATTTCCGATTGTGCTCTCATCAAATAATAAGGAGAGTTCATCTTCACTTACTATCCTGCCACCGTAGAATCGCTTTGATATTGTAACATTCAGACCATCCTTGTTCAATGTTTTCCCCAGCAATTCCTTGTCGCATGCTGCAATGAGAGTGTCCTCACCTTGCTTATACATCTTTACATACATGGTATCACTTTAGGGTTGGGATTGGTGACCTCGCACCACATGCTTCACATCTTAGGTATTGTATCTTATCCTGTGTTATGATTGTTGTGTCTGGCTTCCCACACTCTTTACATAGCACAAACTCCCTTATGTATGCTTCAAGTTTTTTATTCAATGCCTTTTCCCTAAACCTTCCTTTCATAAGCAATCTCTTTCGGTCTATATTTGCAGCAGCACCGCTCTCCTTTGTTAAGTACTTCAATAGGTGCTTTGGATCCCTCCTCAGTTTTTCAGCAACATCAACAAAGTTTGTTATAATAGTAGTATTACCTTGTATGATTACCTCAAACTGTGGCATCTTAAATCTCGCCTTCTCCTTTGCCTTTTCCGGCAGTTCCTTATATAACCTCTCTAATAGTTCTTCATAACTTTTCATGTTCCCACATCCATCTCTTCTATCTCAAGCAAAATGTCTTTATCCTCTTCTTTTTGTGTGTTCCTCTCTATCTCCAGTTTTCTTAATTTCAGATATGCTTTATCAACCTTTTTTAGTGCTTCAACATATATATTCCTTTCACCATCTCTTTCCCTTATCTTGCCAATTACGCGAACAACATCTCCTTCTTCTATTCTATCAAGTTCATTTCTAAAAGCAATAAGTGAAACATCGCCTGTCCCATCATCAATAACTGCTTCAGCACCCTGCTTTTTGACAACTGTGCCAACAATATTCACTCTTGAGATCTTCTTTCCATCTACATCAATATAGCTAGGTTTAAATTCCTCATCTGACTTGTGAAATGTTCCCTTATGTATTGTATCTATGCTGACCTTAAACGCGACAGCTCTATCAAATGGCATAACTCACCCCCAATAGCTGGAATAGTATTATTGAAAACATGAACCCAAACAATGCGCCAATAGTAACAGGAGGCAGAGCAGGATACGCTTTTCCAGGCTTTTTTGAAAGCCACGCAAAGAAAATAGTTAAGGAGAGCATACTAAAAAACATAACAAATAATGCATTCAGTAATCCAAATTCTCTCAGTACTGAAATAGTGAACACCATGGGCATCACAAGGTCTCCCCCACCTAATTGGAACAAATGCTTCTTTGTTGGTATAGCAAATGTAAAAGCAAGTTTTTGCTTGATGATTGCTTTTGCCATCTTTACCATGTGCTTTGTTTTGAATACTGCAACGACATCATATATCGTTAGTAAGCCAAGGAGGATAAGCGCGGGGAATACACCAAGCGATGCACCGAGCAATGAACCAACACCCATGACAGACAACAGAATTGCGATGTTTTGTGTAACCACATTTCTTTCATACAATCTAAAAAATAAAACAAACAATGCAAGAATGATAGCAATACCTGCGCCTATGTCCTCCCTAACAAATCCCATGAACAATACCTCAAAGAAAATCTCTGTACTGAAAAAGATCGCTATAGCTTCTAGTATTCTGAGAAACTGTCTAACATATTTTATAATAATGAGCAGTATTGCTGTTACAACAAGAATGTAAATAAATAACGCAGCACCCGCAGCACCACTTGTTGCTGGTTCTATTTCAGGTATAGCAATAAGCTTCATCCCTAGGTAAATTCCCATACATTGCACAAACAGGAAAATCAACAGTAAAGAGAGCGCGACTTTTGTGTTGTCTTTCATCATTTCTCCTCCACTATCCTAAAGAAGTTGTACTTAGGAGAGTATATGTCCCCATTCTTTTTAAGCATTGATAGTATGTTATTCAGCTCATTTTCTTCAATACCCAATGACCTTACCTCATTTAGTATCATATCCTTACTCACTTCATCGTGCTCCTTACTCAAATGTTTTATTATGTTATAAACAGACCTTGCTCTATCCATTCTGGACTTTGGTTGACCAGTTGTTATAATATCAATATCAAACCTACCAGTTTCCCTATCTACTCCAATCTCCCTCATGACAAACTGGTGCAATCGGATGGCTCTCTCAGCATCTTCTATCTCTACTTTTGTACTTAGTCTTCCTTTAGCACTTGCTTCACTCAATCTTATCAATGCTTCCAATTGTCTTGGTGTTGCAGCAACACTGCCTTGCTCCTTTCCTAGTCTTCTCAGTTCAACGTAATATTCCTCTAACTTTTCCATGACCTCCTTTGTTAGTATTGGAAAGATATGTTTTCTCGCATAAGCAATATACTTCCTGAGTATCACTTGATCCAATGCTGGGGTAATCTTTTCTTCTGCCTCTTTGAATTCTTCCTCACTCATAACTTCTTTGTTTTGCGTTCCTATTACAGCAGCAACCTGGTGCGCTGAAAGAATATGCTCAGCCATCTCCATATCCCTTTCTTTATCCATAACATCTCTTATTGGGAATATAAGGTCAAATCTTGAAAGCAATGTCGGAGGGATGTCAAACTGCTCTGCAATCAATGAGTAGGGGTCAAACCTTCCAAATTTGGGATTTGCTGCTGCAAGTATTGCGGTTTCGGATTTAAACGTTGTAACAATTCCCGCTTTGGCAATACTTATCCTCTGCTGCTCCATTGCCTCATGCATTGCAGATCTATCCTCATCACCCATTTTATCAAACTCATCAATACAATTATGTACTATCACACCATCAGCCACAAAGTTATTATATCCAGGGACAAATAGGTCATAGACATATCCTTCATATTTCTTCATCTCAATTTTTTTGATCTTATCAATAAAGAAATCTCTTTGAAGCAATCTATCTATGTCCTCTGCAACATCCTTATCAACGCCACCAAGATATCTGATTTTTTGTAATTGCTCTCTTGAAGGAGGATATTTTACATGTGCATAGTTATATACTGTGCTCCATATTCCTTTTTTTAGAAGTTCAGTTTTACATGTTCTCGCATAAACTTTATTAACTATGTCGCAAACCACTTGCATTGGGAGCTTGTCGCTTGTTGAAGAAACTAGATGTTTTCTTTTTGGAATATCTTTAATCTTTACAGAGAGTTCCGACAGCTCTTTCAGAAGGGTCGCAGTATCTGTTCTGCCCGTTATAGTTATTGCAGATTTGCCCTTCTTCCTTCTATAAGCACCATATACATCTAATACTCTTAAACCAAGCAATAATCCTAAATTGGAATTTTCATTTCCACCAACATTGAATTCTATATGTACTGTCTTGTATCTTTTGCCATTTTTTATACATTTCTTTACAGATATGCATCCATCAGAGTCCATCAATCCAGCAAAAAAGCCCCTTATAAACCCCTTCGGCATCACTATAAGCTTTTCAAAACCATTCTCGGTAATTTGTTTGTATATTTCTCCCAACAAAAAGTTTCCTTTGTGAAAATCATAACCGCAAATATATACATTTTCTGATGGATGTTTTATTCTCCTTATTCTCTCGTTTAGTTCTTCCCCAGTTACTTTTTCCCAGGTTCTTTTTATTTTCTCAATTTGTTTTCCATTAACAGGAGATTGGTATATGTGGATTTCACTCCTTCTTTTGTTATATCCTACATTGCCATCTCCATATATAAATCCAATAAGATAACCCAGGTCTTCATCCAAAAATGGAGCAATGCATTCTTTCCTGTATTTTCTTGAATATGTCAGTCTTTTCGATGCCCACTTCTCGTAGCACCCGCATCTCTTTGTTATTATTTTGAATTCACCAACCTTAATCCTCTTCCCAATTACCATCTTTGTGTCTTTCTCAAACTCTTTTCTACTCTTTTCATTCAATTCAATAAACCAGTCTTCTGGTAGAATATCGACCACAAACCTCCTAGGCATAGGCTCCAACCTAAGCGGAGCCAATAAATATTCACCAACGTTAAATTCTCCAGCTTTTTTCCATTTTAATGAGCTTCCATCAATAAGCATATGGTCTGGGGTTACCCTGATTTTGAATCCCGATGTTAACTCCATTTCTACAATTTCACCTTTATACCATTTCCTCCTTACTTTTGTGGATATCCCTTTTCCTATCCTCATTTCATCAAGGTCAAATGTATTAACTTCAATTATTCTTTCGTTTATCTCCTGCCGTTCTCCATTACTAAATACTGTAAACGAATCTTTCTCTTCAAACAATCTCTCAATTTCTATAGTTCCGTTTCCAGTAACTACTTTGCTATTCGGAAGTAGGCACGCTTGTCCACCAGATGCCAGAACCAATGCACCTGCTTTTAGTGTCCATCCTCCCTCTCCAAACTCATCCTTCTCAGCAGTTGCTGTTAATCCAGCAGAACTTGCACTTTTTCCTCCAACAAACACTGCCTTCGGAGCTAATCTATATATGTAATCCAGTAGCATTGAGTTATGTACATAGATATCATTTGCGATGAAATTGTGCACCCCAGGAACTTGTAAGTCATATACCCATTTTTCTTTTGGAGAATATACCCTCTTGCTTACTATCCTGTCCCAAAATATATCTGACCAGGTAAGTTTTTTCAGTATTTCAATACATGTCTCAATTTCTTTCAGCTTTTTAATTTTCATCCCTTTGTATTTCATAACTTGTATTCTTTTTCTAAAAGCGTCCAAAATTTTACCTAACGTCTCCCTAGACGGATTTCTTTCACCCTTTTCTATATGTTTATATGTGCCTTCTGGGATACCACACTTATTAGTTGGCATATCCAAAGCAATTCTGATTTCTTTCAGCAGTTGTGATAGATTTGGAATTACATCCATATTTGTGTTAAACTTTTTCTCTACTGTGCATAAGTTTTCAAGTAACTTTCTTTTTTTCTCCAACCCAAATCCTATATAGTTTCTAAATAATAAAACATCTCTACCGCTTATTCTCAGTTTAAAATATTTTGTTGGTTTTTGTTTAGAATTTGTTGCCCTGCTTATTGTTTCATGGGCCTGGGATATTATACCAAATCTCAGAAGCAGATGTTGAATCTGCCTAATCAATTTTTCAGACGCTGTGACAAATACTATCTCTCTCTCCTTTTTAGAAACTGTGGCTTCACAGTCAAATATTGCTGATAGGAAAGCACTTATTTCTTCTTTTGAACACCTAAATAACAAATGTGGGACTTCCTTATTTTTGGACGTGCCTTTTACCCCAAGTGACTCTAAGAAAGAATATAGTTCTATACTATTTACCACAACAGTCAAAGACTGGCCCTTCTTTGTAATTCTAGGATTCATCCCCAGATGTTTTGAGTATCTAATGAACTCTTCAATAAGACTTTTTTCGTTATTTGTAAATGTAACATGGGCACATGGGCCCCTCTTTTTCATGTATCCTTCCCCTATAATAAATGCCACGAATCTCCAGAAATCTACTCCAGTGCTCTTTGGGAGTTTTAATTTAACTCTGTTTCTTGACCTAGCTCTTGTATATCTTATGTTTTCCAATAATTGTGGAGTACCAAACACAGGAATCTTTCTTGGCGTTGCAATAAATTCCCCCTCATGCACATCATGTGCCTTTTTGCTTCCGACCAAGCCACTGTAACAGATGAACAACGGATGGGTAGGCGTTACATTTATTCTTCTTCCAGTAGCAGTTGTAATCTCTACCATTGTTTCAGGTGCCTTCCTCTTCCATGCGATGTTCGCTTTCCTATATTCATTTTTTCCATTAAGTCCCAAAGACAAAACATCGTGGTTTATCTCTGCATATACTCCATCATCTATTTTCTTTGTGGGTAATCTTTTTACTATTCTGTCAACTTCCTCGCCAATCCTCACCAATGAACCATCTTTCATCAAAACTTCTGTATCTCCTGTAACACACTTTGCTGTTCCAGGATCTCCTATAAGCAGTATATGTATGTCTGGCCTGATCCTTGTCGTTTTATCTGGAAACTTCTTGCCCCTTGTTCCTCCCAATAACTGTAAAGCCAATGCCTCCTTTATCTCTTTGTGACCATAAATTGTTGGGGCTATAGATGCCACAATCTTCTCATATATGTTGGGGTCCTTTGCCAGTTCCAATATCTGCTTTTCTTCCTCCTCTGTAATCTCTATCTCTTCAAATTCTGTTTCTTTCTGCTGTACGTGTACTGCTTGCAGATACACAGAATAAACAGAACCTTTATTCTTTGGTGGTATTAGTCTTAGGATTCCAGTGACCTCTATCTTGTCACCAGCATATAACCTGTTTGTTAGGTCATCTTCAAGCCAGACAGTTATATTCTTTGCTTGTTCCCCTCTTACAAGTGCTTCCAATGGTTCTTGAACTTCCATCTTTTGCATGTCTATAAACTGAGATTCATCAACAACTAAACTGAAATCTTTTCTCCCACATGAACATGTTTCTGGTTCCTCAAGTCTTCCAAAAAGAGATTTATTTTGTGGGATTCTATACTGCCTTCCACATCTTCTACATTCAAATGTAGCAACATTTATCTTTGGTCTGACATCTGTAATTTTCGTTATCACACCATCAATTGCAATCAATTTGTTTATATGTGTACTATTGATGTTTCTTATCAACAACTGTCTGTGCTCTGGCAGATTGAAAAATCTAACATTGGGTGTCAGTGTCTGTCCCTGACTATTCACAATGTTCATTCCAGCAATGGCTTCCTCAGCCGCTTTTATTATAACATCAGGCCTTTCCAGTAGCTCATCTGCCAGTTCTGGGTTATACTTATCAAGTCTAAAAAAGTCCACATCAAGGGAGCGCTTTTCTGGGAACAGCTCAGCCAGTCTCTCAATCTCCTTGATATACTCCTCTCTGAAGAACTCCTCCAATGCATTTATATAAGAACTGGCCTCCATGCTAAAACCCGGGTTTTCTTTTGTGTATGGCAGATTATTTAAAAACCCTCCATACTTCCACTATTTTTTATGTATTTTTGCATTTAAATATACAAGAGGCTACAGGTTGCCGAGAATCAATAATTATATATATAATCTATGGTAAACTTTCAGCATGAAGAGAATTTTGTTCATACTCCTACTCATATTATGCGCAACATTTGCAAAGGAAATCTTGATAACAAATGATGGTTTCTCATTAAGGAGATCACTATCATTTGGCTCTGACGGAAGGGCGCACATCATTTATTTTAATTCAACAAATGATCTAGTCTACAGATACAGTGACGACTTAGGACAAACATGGAGCAATCCCGTATTGTTAAAGGACTACCCAACAGGAACTAGCTATCGATCTGTACGAGCAAATATCTGGGCTACAGAAAACTCAACAAACAAAATCATTTATGTTGCCTATACAATGTATGACCCACCAAATCAATGCATATATTTCAAAAGGTCGTTTGATAATGGTGTAACATGGAGCTCAGAAGTAAATATAGCACCAGCTTACTGCGGGTATTCAATGCTTCAATCTTCTATATGGGCAAATGCCTCAAATGTTTATGTATTTTTCAGTGTAAATTCCTCAATGCCCTACCTTACAAAAAGCACAGACTATGGAACAACATGGTCAACTCCTGTGTATACGGGATCAAAAGGCGGCATAACCTATCAAGTACCAACATGGGTTGAGGAAGACAAAAACAAGATACATATTGTCCAGGAAGGAGCACATGGCCATGATGACAGAAATGTTTACTATTGCAATAGCACAGATGGAGGAGCAACCTTTAATTGTATTGCATTAAGAGATGTTAATGATGTAACTGGCTCAGATCATATATCTGTTTGGGGCAACAAGGTTCTTGTTGTCTATCAACACTCAAATAATGTTTATTATAGGTTAAGCATAGATGGAGGAGCAACATTTGGGTCAGACCAACCAGTAACCTCTTTAACGGCAGGTGAAGCAGATTCAACACCAGGAACATTTGACACATCAACAAACAATACATATGTATTCTATGTACAAAACACAACAGGGACATGGCAAGTACATGTGAAATTTTATAATGCTTCTTCAGATTCTATCCAATATGTTCCTGGCTATTCTGGAACAAACATCTCATTCTGGAATGAAGATTCGTGTCCTAAACCATCCCTTTTTCCATATAACAATAAAGTGTACTACTTATTATCAGTTGGAAGTTCTCATCCCTACAAGCTATATTTCGCATACCTTCCAGAGATACCTTCTATAGAGAACAGGACTGTTTCCTCCATAACAAATTCAAGTGCAGTAATCTCATGGGACACAGATGAATGGGCAAATGGAACCGTGTATTATTGGAGCTCTCCAGCGCAACAAGTAAACCACACCAACTTTAATTTAAGCCACCAATTCACTCTTTCAAACCTTTCTCCACAAACTACATATCACTATAATATAACATCATGTAACTACAAAGGATGCGACACAACAGCAACATATTCATTCACAACTCTGTTATGTAACCCCCCAGATACAGATTCAGATGGCGACGGATTATGTGATTCTACAGAAAACACATATGGATGGAATGCATCAGATCCTAACAACCCGCCAAATGGAGGATCTGGAGATGCTGACAACGACTTATTGACTAATCAAGAAGAACAAACATACGGAACAAATCTGACAAATCCAGATACGGACGGAGATGGATTTGTAGATGGAGAAGAAGTAAATATATATAACACAAGTGCAACAGATGCAAACAGCAGGCCATCAATTCAGACATCAACAATAAAGGTTGCCCCCGCATTTGATATTACTGGGTTGATTATTCTTGTTGTAGGGAGTATAGCAGTTTTACTCTGGCTGTATCTTTAGTACTTCTCCTTTTGGAGTTCAAACGCCCTTTTTACAACCCTCATCATCCTACGGAATAACTCTTCGTTAACCCTATATGCCCTTTTGTTTCTGGGTATATCCATCTCTTTTCTTCGTCTGACCTGTTTTATGACGCCCATATCCGTTAAAAGCGTTATGTGTTTTACACTTGGGTATATTCCAACATATGGAGTGCCTTGATCCAAGTTTTTCTCAATCTCGCTCAATGCAAGACAAGCGAATATTCTCCGCTCTTCATCAACGAGGAAATAAATTTTGGGACTTCTTCCCACCAGACAATTTTTTCCAGCCGCTTTTTTATATGTTCAACTACCATGCTATCACAAACTTAATCCATATAATAGAAAAGGGATCTGAGGCAATGTAACAATTGCAAGTGCTAACCATTTTGGTGCCTTCTCTCCTATGACAAAGGGATACAAAGGCAATGCCTCATCTGCATCTTTTATGCGTTTACTCGGTATTATGTCTAAAACAAGATGGGCCACAACCCCTAGTGTGAAGAAAGGAATAAACACAGCTAGGAATGGAATTGTAGATGGCATTATCATAGCAACATACGATAATAGTGATGAGACTAATGGAGTATGCGTCAACCAACTCCTATGCCACTTGCTAATAATCTCGTCTATATCTGGAAAGATGTTTCCCAGTGCTACTGCATATGCTGCCAATGGGCTCCAAAAAACCCAGCAAACTATGCCAAATATCACCCCAGAGAGTATATGCCACTCCTCATCAGCCATGAATAATTTATGCAAAATGGGGTTTATAAGCATTTATCTAGATCTGCCAAATTTTGAGGAATATTTCCTAACCCTTCTTCCCCTCTTCTTTTCTTCCGAGAATTTATCAACCCACATATATCCTAGGTCTAAAACAAGTTCTTGAGGAGTTCTTACCTTTATCCCTTTTGGTGCCAGCTTTTTGATATGAAAATCCTTTTTGTTATATGTCACAATATAGTCTGCCTTAGACACCAATGCCAAAGCAACCACATGAGCATCGGACTTATCTTTAACGAACTTTACAACCTCATCTTTTTCTGTTTTCCCTCTTATGCGTATTACTTCAAGATGTTTTAATAATTCCTTCAAACCTTTCCTGAATAGTGGGAAGGAGATACCTGCCTTTCTAGCTATTTCTACTTCGTGCTTTTTGATCTCTTCTTCTATAAGTTCTGAAATAACTAATCTCAGCCTATGATCAACTAATGGTAACAAGAGAAATCTGCGGCTAATCCCCTCCTCTTTTATCATGGCAGAAAGAATAATGTTTGTATCAACGACAGCTATAATCTTTTCCATGCCTCTCTCCCAAGTTTCTTTGAGAGAACTAATGCTTTGCTTTTTGTCATTCTACTAAAAAGAAAAAGCATATCTAACTCTATACTCTTTTTTGCGAATTCTCTCAATTCGTTTACATCTATGTTCTTTGCTTTAGCTTCTTTTAGTATCTCTTCTGGTATTTCCACAGATATTGTTTTCTCTCGCATAACTCTTATTTGGTCTCTTTCATTTATTAAACTATTTGTCTTACAAATGAATAATTTATGCAAAATGGGGTTTATAAGCATTTGTTTTAAAAATCTCCATTTCCCTAATAAATGCCCTGAGGTGATTTTTTTTAGGTATTTAGTCACTTCTGCACTGCCATATGTGAATTCAAGGCCGCACCTAGGCCACCTAATCGGTAGTTTACTCCCTCCTGATATCTATGTGAGGTTTCTTAGGTTGAGAGGAGAGGATGCTATCTATATATGTGGTACAGATGAACATGGAACCGCTACAGAGATCGCAGCAGAAAAGGCGGGTGTCACACCAGAGGAATGGTGTGCAAGAATGCACAAATTACATAAGGAGGATTACGAGTGGTTTGAGATAGAATTCACAAACTTTGGGAGAACTAGCAGTAAAAGTAATCACGAACTAACGCAATACATCTTCAAGAAGAACTATGAGAAAGGATACATATTTGAAAAGGAGACAGAGCAGTGGTACTGCAACAAATGCAAACGTTTCCTTCCAGATAGGTATGTAAAAGCAACATGTCCATACTGTGGGGCAGAGACAAATGCAGACCAGTGTGACTCATGTGGGAAACTTTTAGAACCACACGAATTGATAGAACCAAGATGCGTGATCTGCGGTTCAAAACCAGAACTAAAACAATCAAAGCACTTATTTTTAGACCTTCCGAAATTTGCACCAAAGCTCAAACAATGGATCTCCTCAAATAAACACTGGTCACAAAACGTAAGGAACTGGGCACTTTCATTATGTGATAACCTAAAGCCAAGATGTATAACAAGGGATCTGAAATGGGGAGTGAAGGTTCCACTAAAAGGTTACGAAGATAAAGTATTCTATGTATGGTTTGATGCACCAATTGGGTATATAGCAATAACAAAGGACTGGAATGAAAAAGAATGGCACGATTGGTGGACATCAAAAGAAACCAGGTTAATACATTTCCTTGGGAAAGATAACATCCCGTTCCATACAATCATATTCCCAGCAATGCTGATGGGAACAGAAGAATTTATTCTGCCTTATAACATAATCGCTGCAGAATATCTGAATTACGAAGGAAAGAAGTTCTCAAAAAGTAAAGGCATAGGTGTGACATTGGAGGATGCCAGAAACCTCCCATATCCTCCAGATTATTGGAGATATGCACTAGTGCAGATGGCACCTGAAACCCATGACTCAGATTTTACATGGAAAGGATTCCAGAAAGCAATAGATGAACTTGCTGATGTACTTGGAAACTTTGTCCATAGGTCATTTATACTCACAAAGAAGTTTTTCAACTCAGAAGTGCCAAAACCAGAAGCATTTACAGATGCGGATAAAAAACTTATAGAGGAGATTGAAAAAGCTCCAGGATATGTTGCGGAGGAACTATCAAAGGGACACTTGAGAGAAGCGAGCAAGCGTGCAATGGAGTTGGTGAGAGAGGCAAATGCATATCTAAATCAGCAAGAGCCGTGGAAAAACGAAGGAGTGAGAGCAAATACATTATACCTATGTTTGAATGTGTGTAGGAGCGCCGCAATACTCTTTGAACCATTTATGCCTGCGTTTTCTTCACAGGTTTGGGCTTACTTGAACCTTGATGAGGATAAAAAATGGGAGGATGCTGGAAAGTTGTTATTAAAACCAGGACATAAAATAAATGAATCAAAACCAATATTCAAAAAGATTGGAGATGATGAGATAGAAAAGTGGGAAAAACAGTTTTCAGGAGAGAAGGAGGCGAAACCTATGATATCATATGATGAGTTCGCAAAACTTGATCTGAGAGTAGCACAAATAAAACATGTGGAAAAGGTAGAAGGTGCAGATAAACTTCTAAAGATTGTTTTGGACGTAGGGGAACTTGGAGAAAGAACAGTTGCAGCAGGCCTTGCACCATACTATAAGCCAGAGGAACTTGTAGGAAAGAATGTTGTTTACCTGGCAAACCTTCAGCCGAGAAAACTCAGAGGGGTTTTGAGCCAGGGCATGATCCTTGCAGGAGAAAAGGACAACAAAGTTAAATTATTGGAGTGTGACCTAGAGCCAGGTGCAAAGGTGCTCTAATGTTAACAAAAACAATCACAGAAAACAGAGCGTGGTTATCCCTTTTCATCCTTCTCTTCTGTATCTTTCTTGTTGTGTTAGGCATTACAAATAAAGAGAGCATTGCACTCGTATACAAACCTTATTTAGTCATCTCAGCGCTTTCAATTATAGTTGCAGCCACAATGATAAACTCTGTCTTTAATTTCACAAAGACACATGAAGAAGATTTTATTGCTGGCTTCTTTTTGTTTTTAGTACTTCTCTTCTTTATCCTGCTTTTAGTTCTAGATGGAATATTTTTTGAAAACAAAAATTTGGAAGCATTAACATTGCTTTTTGGTTTTGTTGTTGTGCTGCTTCCTGCATTTGTGACAAGATTTTCCAACAGTCAACTAGTCTCTTTTATGGCTGGCCTTTCAAGGTTTGGTTTTATAGTTGCATTTGTGCCTCTAACATTTACGTTGCAGTCAATAGCATTATTCAGTTTTGCGTTCTTTTCAATGTTTACATATCCACTTCAAATGCAATTGACAGGGACGGTTCAAGAAAATCCATCCAAGTTCTTGGCTTATCTGTTTGATGCAGTTGTTTTAATCACTTATGTACTTTTTCTTGTGGTGGGCTGAGAAACCATTTGTCTCTCAATTGCAAAAATTTATATATCTGAGATACGTAATTTTTGTTCATGAAGGATAATAAAAAGAAGCAACCGTGGGAGATGAACAGGCAGGAGCTACTTGAGATAATCTACAAGGATAAAGAACTTAAGAGAAGGGCAACAGAGTTGGCAGCAAGAGAGGCGGAAGAGGAAGGACAAATCAATGTAGGTAATTTTCCAGGTGCGGATGTCATTGCAGAATCAGCAGCAAGATTGTATGCGCCAAAGCCATTGTACCTGGACACAGAAACCCTGCGCGACCTCGTGGCTGAGAAGATGTATCCAGATGCGGGGGAAACAATCTTTAGGCAACTTGAGGAAGAAGCGTATTGGAGTAATACGTACATGAATGATGAAATGTTTAAAAAAATATATACACCCGACGTAAAACATCCAGAACTTTATTCAGCCTTGTATGATAAGATGAAAAACCCCCACTTCAGAGATTACATAAGACGATTGTGCAGGAGGAGAGAACTTGCAGGATACGGGGTTGCCCCTTTATTTGAGGATATAATCCATTCTCTCATCCCAAAACACATAACGTTTGAAAAAGAACATGACAAAATTGATTGGGTTATAAAGAATGCTAAGGACGAATTTGAAAAAGCAATGAGGGAACATGTGCCGCCAATAGTAAGGCCACCAGAAGCAAAGATTGTTGATTCAGAAATTTACAGGAAAGAGATAACCAACTTCCTAGTAGATCTCCTGAAGGAAGCAAAACAGCACTCTGCTTTTAGAAATCCTGTTATAATAGAAATTGGTGCAGCAAGTGGAGAGTCATCAAAAGAGCTTATAGAGAGAGCAAAACAAATATTTCCAAACTTAAAGTATATCCCTGTTGATAAAGAAAAGGTTACAGATAACACAGTTTTACATGATATATTGAAAGGGCCTTTGGATGAAGAGAAGATACCAGAATCAGATATGAGGATTATACTCACACCGAACATGAGTATGCATTTTGCAGATGGGCCATTTGGGAAGGAGAGATGGTGGAAACATGTGATTGAGACAGCAGGGAATCTAGGCATTATTATTGCAGGCAATCCTACATATGAGACAAGAGAGGGGTGGTATAGGCACCATAGATATCTGAAGCTAGGAAAAGATGTTATTCATCTGAAAAACCGCACTCCAAAAGAAGTGGTCAGAAAAATAAAATATAGGAAGGGTTAGCCCAACAGCCTCTTCCCTGCTTCTACATCATCCAAAACAAAAACAACGTTTGTGGCTTTCCCAGTTCCTCCACTTAAGTACAAGCTCTCTATGTTTATGCCTTCCTCCGCTAGCTGTCTTGCGATATCAGCAAGCGCATTTGGCTTGTTTTCAAGTCTCTTCACAATCACTGCTGTTTCCGTGAATTCAAACCCTTCCTTTTCCAATACATCTTTGGCCTTTTTCTCATCATCTACAACAACATGCACAAAACCCTGTGTCCCAATTCTTTCCGTTGATATTGCCTCTATGTTTACACCATTTTTTCCTAATGCACTACAAATCTTTGCGAGTGCACCAGGATTATTATCAATCTCTACAACAAATTCTGTTTTTATCATATCACTTCCCCCTTGTAATGAGTTTCATGCCCATGACTTCCATGTATTCCACTTCTTGCCCTGCCTCTAGGCTTATATCAGACGGTTTGTCTATCTCAAATGTTTCATAGGTTTCTAGATCCATGATCTGTATCTTTGACCCCATGTCTGCTATCACTTGTCCTTTTCTTTTGTCTACAATAGGGATCTCACAGTTCGCGTCTACTGGCTTCATCAATGTCTTTTTCTGTTCACCAACCAGACTAATTGCAGTTACTCTTGCCTTTGCTGCACCATGCTTGCCTGGTTTAGATATCTGTACATCAACAACTCTACATGGGGTTCCATCTATAATCACATATCTGCCTTTTTTTAGGTCTTTTACTTGTCCAACAATTTTGCCAGCCATATCAGCACCTATTTCATTTTTTCGTCAATAGAAGTGAAGCCGAGATACCATGCAACAGGCAACCCGACTATGAGCATAAGCCAGTATGAGAAAAACCTATCAATCATTGTCACAATACCAGCTACTATGGAGTTAATGTTGGAACTGGAATATATAACTATCATCGTCCCTTCTACAAATCCTAGGTTTCCTGGAAGCAACAGTGGTAAGCTTCCTATAATCACGGATATGATTATTACAGTTGCGATAACAGAAAGAGGCACCTCAACCCCAAATGCCTTAAACAATACATACGCCCTTAATATCTCAAAACTCCAATACGCTAGGGAGAGCAACAATCCATATCTCCACACCCCTTTTTGAGTCCCTATAAGAGAGATATGCGAGTAATAATTGGTCAATGAGTCCATCATCTTATTTCTGTAATGCCTTAAAATAGGAATCTTATCTCCGAGCCACTTGTGCTTATCCAAAAACTTGACAACTGTTTTTGACCTTATCCTTTTGTGGAAGGTGACATAATACAGGGAGATGAGAAGCGATGCACTAGACAGAAAAGAAATAACCAACAAGAAGACGATGTGCATAGGAGCATTCAAAAAAACAAATGAATACACAATTGCGAATGCAGATATAATAAGGAAAGCCAGGATATCAATAATCTTCTCAATTACAATAGACGCCATGCCTACTCCGTACCGTATGCCAAACTTTTTCTTTAAAAGAAATGCACGCAGTGGCTCTCCACCTACTCTGGATGCAGGGGTTATGGAGTTTATTGCATTTCCTGCAATAGATATGAGAAGCAATTGGAAACTGGAAAACGGTTTCTTTGTTCCCCTTAGGATAACATCCCAACGCGCATACAACGAGAGCACACTCCCAACCTGCATAAGAAGTGCCAGAAGAATATACCTTATATCCATCTTGGCTACTGTCTCTATAATGCCCTTTGGTCCAAGTATAAGTATAATTGCTACAAATACTGCAATTCCTAAAACAATACTTGTTGAAAGCGCCTTTGTTTTGTTTCCCATAATGCTTAAATACTCCCCCTACCTTTTTAAATTATATGTCCAGAGCAATCTCCCCCATAGTCTCAATTGTCCTGCTCATAGCAATCGCAACAATAGCAGCAGTTGGCCTCTACTTCTGGGTTGGAGGTTACGCAACAAAACAACCAACCACAGAAACACCCATAAGCATATACGCAATACCTGTTGACGAAGCACACGGAAAAGTCCTTGTTGCAAACACTGGAAACAAACCCATAACACTGAGCTATCTAAACACAACAGACGGAACAACATGCGACTTTGGCCAAACAGTAACAATCCAACCTGGCCAACAAGCACTCTGCACAATGCCACCAAAAAGGGGAACAACCTATTTGTATGGTTCAGGAACAGGAAGCACCCCTGTTTCCATGTCCTCAGTTTCTGACTTCACAGTTTCTGCTTCTCCATTGTTTTCCTCAACAACATGGAGCGATTCCGGAA
>JAGGYF010000017.1 GCA_021162685.1 Candidatus Iainarchaeum sp.
AATCTTTATCCCTAGTTCTCTTTTCAGTTCTCTATCAACCTTTTTCCTTTCGCTTTGCTCAAGCAAAAAGCTTGACCAAAAAGTGCTGCTACGCAGCAATCTTTATCCCTAGTTCTCTTTTCAGTTCCCGGTATCTGTTTCTTATTGTTACTTCTGTTACTCCTGCCACATCTGCAACCTCTTTTTGTGTTCTGCGTTCTCCCATTATCACTCCCGCAATGTAAACAGCTGCTGCAGCAACACCTGTTGGACCTCTTCCTGATATCAGCCCCTTGTTTATTGCCTCTTCAAGTATTTCTTTGGCTCTTTCCTGAACCTCACCGCTTAGTTCAAGTTCTGATGCGAACCTTGGTACATAGTGTATTGGGTTGGTTAGTGGCACCTTCACAAACAACTCTTTCTTGATAAACCTATACGTTCTTCCTATTTCCTTCTTTGGTATACCAGAGACCTCAGATATCTCATCCAATGTTCTTGGGATACCATACTGCCTGCACAATGTATATATGACAGCAGCAACTACTGATTCAATGAGCCTTCCTCTGATCAATCCTTTTTCTACTGCTTTTCTGTACAACAACGCACTCGCTTCCCTTACATTGCTTGGCAGACCTAATGCAGATGCAATTCTATCCAATTCACTTAATGCAATTGTTAGGTTTCTCTCCATTGAAGATGATATAGAACTCCTCTTATGCCATTTCCTAAGCCTATACATCTGCGCCTGGCTTTGTGGTGATATCTTAGACCCTCTTATATCTCTATTATACTTATCAATCTCAGTAACCAAACCCTTATTCGGCTTTGTATATTTTATAGGGGCACCAGTCCTTTGTCTTTTTGCTCTTTGGTCAGAATCAAATGCTCTCCATTCAGGACCAAAATCTACCATATTCTCCTCTATAACTGCTCCACAATCCATACATACAATTTCTGCTCTCTCGTAATCATGATGCAAGTTCTTTGATCCACACTCAGGGCATTTCATCACAATCACCTCACGAACAATTTGTCTCCTATGTTTGCATGTCCTTCTATGAGTATATACGGCTTCTTTGTTGGGCCAAGTATCTTGTACACCTTCCCCACGTACTTTCCGTTTCCAGCATATACCTTTGTTCCAATGCGTGGGATATCCCTATTTCTTACGATCATATATCCCGACGCAGAGATTGAGATAACTTGGCCTAATTTTTTCATATGACCACTAGAAGCCGCCTCTACCGTTAAGCTTTTATATTTGCTATTAAACTCCTTTATAAACTTTACGGTTTTTTAACCCTCTTCATCTGTTCTACAATGGCCCCAGCAATGCCCTCTATAGCATCTGCCAATATGCCACCCTCATGTAGTATAGCAGATATCCCCTTATCTGCCATCTCTCTTGCCTTTAAGTCAATAGGTATCTCCCCAAGAAAGTCTGCACCTACCTCCTCTGCTAGCCGCTTTCCTCCTCCTTCTCCAAATATATCAATCTTTTTCCCGCAGTGCGGACATATAAGATAACTCATATTCTCCACAATCCCTATGTACGGTATGCCACTCTCCTTCATCATGGTTGCTGCTTTTCTTGTATCAAATAATGCAACATTCTGAGGGGTTGTTACAACAATCGCTGCATCAATATTTATACTCTGGATGATTGTGAGAATCTCATCACCTGTGCCAGGAGGAAAATCAACAATAAAGAAATCAAGGTCTCCCCACCTTACATCCCTGAGAAGTTGCCATATTGCTTTTGTGATTAGTGGACCTCTCCACACTATCGGTTGTTCTTCTTCTACGAGAGAGCCAAATGTCATTACCTTTATGGCTGGAATTTTGCCACCAAAATCTACAAAATACGGGATAATCTCTTTTTCCTCTATCATTATGTTTTTGTTTTCTATCCCGAGCATCTTGGAGATATCTGGTCCATGTACGTCTGCATCCAGTAACCCAACACTATATCCCCTTTTTGCCAGTGCAGTTGCTAAATTTACAGCAACTGTGGTTTTACCAACACCTCCTTTCCCACTTAATACTGCAATCTTATACTTCCAACGTTTTTCCCTTTCTTTTATTTTCTTCATTGTATCCTCAATCATGTAGTCACTTCCTTTTTTTGTAGATGCCATCTCAGGATAAGATGCGAGAACAACAATGGGATTATGAACTTGAACACAATACTTGATGCCACAATTACAGAATAAAGTTCACTTCCGATTATCCCACTCTCAAAGAGCATTTTCACAATTATGATACTTGTGCTGAATCTGATAGACAGTCCAATCCCAAGCAATATGGACTCTTTTGTCCCTAAACGTTTTCTTCCTGCAATCCAACTTGCCAATATCTTCGCACTGTTTGATACTAGAACAACGAGGATAATCAGTAGAGGATAAGCTGCAAGGTATGCGACATTCATTTCTACGCCAACCCATACAAAGAAGAATGGGGCAAAGAAACCATAGCACATCGTTTTTATCTCACTTTCTATGGTTTTCATCCTCTCTTCTGGGAGGAATGTTCGTATTGCAATTCCAGCCAGAAGGGCAGCAATTGCTGTTGCATGCGCATATTCTCCAACACCCAAAAACAGGAAGAGAATGAACAAAACAAATAGGAATGTTGTTTCTATTTTTAAGAATGAAAACTGCCTACCCTCCTTCTTTAGTTTTGTTAATCCGAATGCAAGGACAAGTAATGCAAATAATGAGCCAACAATCATAGAAGTATGTACCTGTGGTACTTTTGCACTTGACCCCACTAAGAATATTGTTAGAATAAGTGCGATAATCTCAATTATATCATCTAATGTTCCTATTCCAATTATACTCTGTCCAAGTTTTGTATTTACAATATTGAATTCATCAAGAATAGGAATCAATATTGCTTCACCCACTGTTGCAAATGAAAGCGCGACAACAAATGATGTAAACCATTCATACCCAAAAACAAAGTGAACCAGCAGCGTGCCAAAAAACGCTTCAAACAATATGATGAAAAATGTTGCTTCTACAATAAACCTGCCTAATTTACTCAGTTCACTCAGGTCAAGTTTCAATCCAATCACAAATAGAAGAAGGTACATCCCGAACTGTGCTAGGAATTCAAATTCAGGCGAGGATGTAATAGATGCGAATGGATTATACGCTGCCAACAAAAAACCAAAAACCAATGACGCGAAAATCCACGGTACTTTAAGTTTTTCAATTAGTCTTCCTGCTAAGAATGTGAATATAAACATTATTCCAATAAACAAAAAGAAGTTTATCATGAAAATAACTTCTCATTGGATATATTTAAATTATTCTTCTTCCATGCCGCTTGCCATATACGGACAAACCTTTGTTTTGCTGAACATTTCATGGCAGGCCCTTTTGTAGAGGCGGCAGTACCACCCATCATTATATGGGCAGCCCTTACAGAAGATACCGTTGACTTTTATTTCATCATCCATTTCAGCCCACCCAAGAGCTAACTTTTAGCGTTGACCCACTATATAAGCTTTATGGTAGTTTTATAGGTTCCACAATCTTTGCACTCGGCACAATAAATTTCTGCACAAGCCTTCCTTTGTCATCATAAAGAGAAGCAGTATCCCCATCAATGTTCCAGACAAACCAGCCCCTATTCCAATAAAACTGGTATTGTGGCGGATGGTATTTAGTTCCAGGATAAAAGCGATCTGTGCCAGGACCAGTTATAAGAAAAACATATTGACCATGCTTTATCTCATATGGCTCCCCATTTGCTAATGTTTCTGGAAACGCATATTCGTGACCCTGTGCATCCTTTATCTTCCATCTCGCAATCTTTATTGGTTTATACCCCCTATTCTCCAGAACGACGTATTCGTCCAATAACCTTTCGTGTATTGTTCTCCCATTTGCCTTGTTATGCACCTTTATGATCCTTATCATATTCTCACTCAATCTCAAATCGTTTTAATATCTTCCTTTCTTTTGGCTTCACTTCTGCAACAACTGTGATATACTTCTGTAACCCTGAATCCTCTATCCTGGGTTTCAATAGATTATCAATCTGGAAGATCCCTGCAGAGTTATTCATAACAATCTTTATGAGTATTGGTTTTTTCTTTCCTTTCTTTATTATTACTTCATCAATTGCAAGAGCAGATACAGCGTGAATATCCTTTTTTCCTAGTGTAAATGGTATCCTTGCCCTCCCCTTTTCCATGTCTAATGCGTCTGCTACTCTAACAACTCCTGCTTCAATTGTTAATGGTTTAATTCTACTGTCATGTAATACCATTGCATGCAATACCTCAGATATAATTATTGATCTCTCCTCTATGGAATATGATTTTAGAAGGTCATGTAGTAGATAAAACGCAATAAACAATCCAAATTCATCATGCCCCTCTCTGTGCACAATCATACCAACATCATGAAGAATGCTTGCTAAAACAACAACTACTTCTGCATCCTCATTTGTCAACTTATGATTAGTAACAATACTTGGTTTTACTCCTGCCTCTATGAGCATCCTTAATATCTTTAATGCGATATTTGCTACAATCTTTACGTGAACACTTCCATGGTCTGAATAACCAAGCCTATCAATGGCGTTTACATTTGCGCATTTCCAGTATGTTTGCAGCTCTTTATTTGCCTCAATTGCTTTTACTACTGTGGCTAACTTCTTGTTATTCCTGCACGGGATATTAAATCGCATAGTATATACAAAGACACCTACCTATTTAATATTTTAGGCACCTGATACGAAAGTAATATATACTCATTTTTGTAATAATTATTCATGCCTTTTAAACCGAAAAAAAGGGGAAAACCCTCAAAACTCCGCAAATTAATGATTTTCAAGAATAAATACGATGTCTCATTGCCTACATTTATAGGGAGAGAGATAAAGCAAGGCGTAAGAAACCTGCGATATGCTGCCCGTTGGCGAGGAATAAAAATAGAGCACCTAGACCTGTCAAAACTCTCAGGAGATGAATTGGTGCGCAAACACTATGACATAAAAACAAAGAAATTCAAGGACCCGAGGATGGAGAACTTTTTCAAATTGCTAGAAAAGACCTTCAATCCTGATTACTTCTATGAGAGGGATGATTATGTTGAGTCACTCAAGGAGGACGATTACCACATAACATTTGCAATTGATAAGAAAACAGGCGAATTGATAGGAGGAGCAATGTCCTCTGTCGGAAAATTAAAAGATGGTTCGCATGTCATGTTTCCGGAATATATTGTGGTTGAGGAAAGGTTTAGGGCAAAGGGCCTTGGTACCCATATGTTCAACAAGCATTACCGTGAAATCAGAAAGCGCGTAGGAGGAAAGCTAAGGGAAAGACTTGCTAGGAGAATAAAAGGGGAAGGACCCCCAATAAAGTATGTTGTAGGAGATGTAAGGGACGAGCATATGACAAACTACCAACCAAAAATAGGATATAAGTCCGCGGGGAAATTTGCATACCCAGACGAATGGCCAGAAGAGTTGGAGAAAACGAACCTGCTCCTTATACAAACAGGTGCAAGGAAACATAAAACAAGGATACCATCAGATGAAATAAACAAGGTACTGGAATTTCTTGCTGAAGGAGAAGGACTTGAAGGCGAAGAGCTAAAGCGCTATCTGGAAGACCAAGGTTTACCTCCTGGCATTGAGATAAAGTTAAAGGAGATAAAAAAGAAGAAACAAAAGGCGTGATCTTATCATATGTCTGTTAGAACAATCCTCCTTTTTCTTCTCCCCTCTTTTACAAGCCAGTTCATGATTGTTCCATCAACATCATACCATGAGCCATTTGCATATATTTGTGTGACTTGATTAAAATGGCCAACATCTGGGTTTGGATTTGTCATCGCAAGATGTCCCAAACTCTGCCTATTCTCCAATTCCATAACAAGTTCTTGCTTGTCCTTCCCACCATAAAGCACAAATGGCTTGCAGTACTCCTCTTTTTCTATGAGCATATACCCAACAATCTTTTTCGCATTATATGGTATATCCTCTCCCCCTATGTTAAGCACAACCTTTCCTTCTTTGTCTGCTTTTTCCAATACTCCTCTCCCAAATTTCTCAAATACGTAATCATGCGTTGCGATGAATTTCGGATTAACACCTAATGGCAATTTTTTAACAGAAGGATCAACTTCAAATGCATATGCTTTTGCCTTTTTGACTTCATATTCCAACGGTGGTAAAACAAAATCATGTATTTCTGATAATCTCTTTTGTAGAATTATCCTTTCAATCTTTTTTCTCAATGCATCCATATGCTTTGGATCATTTGGATTATAAACATACTCCTTAATTACAACATCCCTTTCTGGATGCAGTCTTATGCTCTGTGCTTCCATAACTCCTCCTACCAATTCCCCCACTCTTCTCATCCCCTTTGCCCTTCCCCATATGACAGAATGCGGTTTTATCTCACCTTTCTTCAATATCCTTTCTATTTCTTCCAATGTTGTTTCTTTTCCATCTAATGTTACAAGTGGCTTTTCAAAAAATTCAATTGTGGGGAGCATGGTCTGGATAGTTTTTTTCACCTCTTTTTTCTGCTCTCTCTTTTTAATCTCTACTTTTGGAGGGGTCCCAGCATCAATCACTACTTTATTCCCTCTTTTGATCCTCTGCAGGTTCCTTTTCCTAAAATGTTCTATAACCCTCCTGAATAACCCTCTTTTTAGAATTGACATAGGTTATTTTTGCAACAACATTTTTATATTCTTTTCCCCCAATATACATCATGCCGTCGAGAGGGAAGAAGATTGATATAAAACGCTTTTTTACGAGAAGGGCAAGGAAGATGAGAGCAAGCCCCATACGTGAGCTATTAAAGATTGCAAAGGTACCAGGTATGATATATCTGGCTGGCGGTCTTCCTTCTCCAGAGTCTTTCCCGAGTGAGCACATAAAAGAGGCACTTGCAGAATCTAAGAAGTAATCTTCTTCATCAGTTCAAATTTTTTGTTTGGTTCAATAATATCCTTTTGTTCTCTGTACTCCCATTCCTGCCTGAGTAATATGACTGTGTTCGGTTCCACATGCTTTTTCAAAACAACACCAGGCCCTATAAAGGAGTTCTCGCCGATTTTTATCCCTGGATAAATGCTTGAGTTTATCCCAGTTTTACAATTCTTCCCTACTACACATCCAAATTTATCTGTTCCTGTATCTATCCTTTTTCCATTGATTTCCATATAAACATTCTTTTCATCAAACCTAAAGTTCGCAGTAACACATCCAGATCCGAACATGCAGTTATCCATTACTATTGAGTCGCCAACATAGTTGTTGTGGAACCACACATTATCTGCAATATAACTTCTCGCGATTTCTGTTGAAAAGCCAACAACACAATTTTCCCCTATGTTACTCCCTCTAACCAATGCGTTATTTGCTATGACAGTATTTTTTCCTATGTATACTGGCCCATTTATAACAGCATTTTCAAATATTCTTACGTTATCTTCAATCACTACGTTTCCCTTAATAGTGGCTTTTTCAGATATCTTTGCATTCTCAGAGATGCGAGGTTTTTGATTTTCAAGGAAGAATTTCATTACTTTTAGTATATGGAAGGGATACTTTATGGGGCCCCAGAATCCATTATACCGAACAACATTAAATTCCATTGTTTTCATCATCTCGTCCAATGCCTTTTCATAAACGTCGTCCCTGTCGCTTTTTGTTTTTTCCAAATAACTTATCAGTGTGTCGGCATCTTTATGCATATGGAATACTAGGTTTACCAGATTACTAGGTTCTTTTCCTGGCTCAGGTTTTTCTATTATGCCTTTTACTCGGTTTCCCTCCACAATGAGATATCCGCCAGGGAAGTATTGGTTTACCTCATACCCTAGTATAGCGCAATCTCCCTTTGCTTCTTTTACCATTCTATATGCCCTAGGTTCAACAACGTCATTCGCACCAACTATGAGTACTGAGTCCCCTTCAATCAATTCCTTTGCAGAGAGCACTGCATCAGCCATCCCCCTTGGCTCTTTTTGTATTGCGTACTCTACTTTATCACCAAAAATCTTTTTCATCTCTTCTATGTTTATTGGTGATGCCACAATAACTATATCATCAAATCCCGCGTCTTTCGCCATCTCAACCTGTTTTTCAATCAGCGTTTTCCCACAAAATTTTATGAGCGTTTTGTCTTTTGTTATCGGCAACATTCTTTTCCCAATACCACCAACTAAAAATAAAACCTTCATGTTTTCACCTCAAGCATTAGTTTATCAAACCCTTTTGTGATGAACTTCTTTGCACCAAGTTTCTTTGCAACATCCTCTGCAATTTTCTTATTTTTGGATTGCACAACTAAGAACTTCCCTAGCTTTGGTATGTATTCGATACTTACTATAACACCCCTCTTTTTGTAGATCTCTCCCCTCTTGTTTATCACAACTCTAATACCAAATGCCATTTCAAACAAATTCTTCATGCTCTTCGGTTTTTCTATTGGAACTTTTTTGAATACAAAACCCTTCCCAGTTTTTTTGTAGATGATAAGCCAAGCTTTTCCTAACTCTTCATTTATCTTAAATACCGTCAATTGTTTAACATCAAAGTACGTATCTCTCACTTTTATTATTGTCTTTTTTCCAAATCCCATCTCTTTTATTTTATCCCTAACTTTATTTAGATCCAGGATCCTGCATTTTACTTCATGCATGATATAACCTCTGCCAATTTACTGAGGTCTTCTATCTTTATAGTATCCCTTTCAAAATCCTCTTCTCTTCCAACACCATTTAACACAGCAACGAAATCCATATCCGCTGCCTTTGCTGCTTTTTCATCAATCGTTGTGTCCCCAACATACACACACTCAGAAACATCTACACCCAACTGGTTTGCAGCATACACAAGCGGTTCTGCATCTGGCTTTGCATGTTCCACATCATCACAGCTGACTATCACATCAAAGAAATCTTTTATGCCCGTTGTTTCTAGCAGAACATGAGCTATTCCTCTTCTGGCATTTGTTACGTTTCCCAATGACATGCCTCTGCTTTTCAGATATTCAAGACATTCCTTTGTATGGGGTTGTATCATACCATATTCTTCAAAATAACGAGGAAAATTTTTGTCAATATACTCATCCATCTTTTTGTATTCCTCATCTGTAACTGCTCCAAATAATGACTCAACAATATCCCTTCTGACCTTTCCCATCTGTTTCCATACCTCTTCTTTTGATGGTACTGGGTATCCAAACATCTCAGCAATATCTCTAAACATGCGCACATTCGCCTCAAGTGACTTCACCAACGTTCCATCAGAGTCAAATAATACTGCCCTTTTCATAAGACCACTTTTTCAAATGCTTCTGCATATTTACCTTTGCCTATACCTACAGCTCCATACTTTCTAACAAACGGTTCAGAGAGTATTCCCCTGTAGATATTCAATGCTTTAAATGCCTCTGCGAAATTCCTCCTTTTTAATTCACTTTCATGACACTTCATCGCTTTTAACTTAATCTCCATAATGTCTTCGTCAAAATAAACAATAACGTTTGGTTTTTTCAGTGGACTCCATACCTCATAGAGATAAACCTCTTTATCTTTCAGAACGTTTTTAGCTAGATCAAATACGCGGGTATGTGTTGGATGCATATCCCTATTGTTTATGAAGACAATATCTGGATTAACTTTCTCATAGACATCTTTCATCTCTTCATACGAGGTTAAGGAATAATCAACATCCAAAAAGATAGGCTTGCTCCCTACTATTCCACATGCTCTTTCCGCCTCACTCTTTCTAGTCTTTATGCGTTCTGGATCCCCCTCTCTGACACCATGAGTGACATAAGCTGAGTAAACATCTATGCCTTTCTGAGCCATCATGTACATTGTTGCGCCCATGCCAAATACGTCATCATCTGGGTGCGGTGAGAATATCAACGCCCTTTCTCCCTCAAATAGCATACTAGGGTTTTCTTCGTTTGCTTTAAAATAATTTCCCTACATAGTGCTAAAACCATTATAACCCAGATTATAATAGTAGCAACATTATTATATAAAAACCGCGTATTTTAAGCGAATTTGGTGATGTTAATGAAGAGACACATTCTACTCTCTATTATTCTGTTTGCAGCATGTGCAATGGCTGTGAACTATACTGAGTGGCAGTTTTCTGTAACAAGCTATGGGGCGGGTACACCTGATGTACAACCCTCTGTTATCTATGACAACGGCGTGATCTTCAAGGTTGAATCCACAACAACCTCTCGGGCAGTGTGGAGGTTGTATACTACTATACCCTATCCTGGAACTGGTGCCTTTGAAGTGAGCTTTGAGGCAAAAGTGGATGCACCAGGCATAGACCTTGATAATGATAAAGTATATACATCAGGAGCTGATGATGGAGATAATATGGATGGTCCGAACCTTTTCTCATATGTATATGCTGGCAACAGCCTAACACCAGATTCGCCAGGTTTTGATCCTACCTCATTCTCGTTCTGGAATTTCCCCTCAAGCACAACAAAGCTATGTCATGTTCATAGGGAATGCAACTTCTTTGGTCCAACAGATGGTATGTTTGCGGACTGTGACAGCGCAGGCACAACTATGTACCAGGGTTGGATATTTGATGCAGACAGCCCAACAAACTTTGGAAGAGTGCATGAGTATAATGCGCCCGCATTCCAGAACAATGAGTGGAAAGAGATAACCCTAAATATACATGAAGGAGATTGTGCAGATGCAAACCTGACGAACTACAAGTATGTTACTATAGCGATTCAAGGTATTGACTTTACTGGTTCATATCCATTCACATGGTGGATAAGAAACGTTAAGATATCATATGCTGGCGAGGAAGAGACATTACCATTAGATGTTGTTTATTATGGAGACACTGAGCTTCATGCACCAAACTATTGTGGTGATGGAAAGAAGGCAGGCAACGAAGAATGTGACGGCACAGATGGTGTACCAGAGGGATACAGATGCACCTCTAACTGTATGCTTGAAACAGTGTGTGGGGATGGCATTATAGCAGGCGATGAGGTATGTGATGGCATACACGTTACAGAAGGCTATGAGTGTAGTGATGATTGTAAGAGCGAAATACCCATCTGTGGCGATAATATAGTGGTTGAAGGGGAGCTTTGTGATGGTACACAAGTAACACCTGGATTTTTATGCAGTGATGATTGTAAGAGCGAAATACCCATCTGCGGAGATGGCATTGTTGTAGGGACAGAGGAGTGCGACCTGACAAATGGAACAGATGAAAACCACTTGTGCAGATCTGACTGCAAACTTTACAGAAAATTAAATGAGAAGGAGACCGAGATGGCAGAGACAATCATGGACCACATGGCACAGAGCATCATAGGAAAACCATCACTTGATGAGGTAACATTTGACGGACCCGCAAGCATAACAATAAAAGACCTTGAAGACCAGATCTTTGTTAGAAACCTCACACAGTTCAACGGAACAGCAATTCAATTCTGTAGTGATGAAATAGGACCATGTGAGGAGAAGTATATCATACCTGATACGCTTTTACTTGCTCCAGATACCCTCTATATCCCAGAGGAAACAAAGGGGCTTTTAAAGATATATCTCTCAGAGTATAATGGTAGCCAAACATATTTCATAGGCTTCAAACCAAACCCGCCAAGTTTGATACCAAAACTCAGCTTTACAACATGGCTTATCATAGGTGCAATTGTTTTCCTCTTACTAGTGGCAGGGTTCATCCTTATCCTTGTCCTGGGTGGCTTCATCTATATAAAGAAGTTCAGAAAGAGGAGATAAAATTTAAATAAGATAAAAGGCAAAAGGGAATACTATGCGTGTAAAGAGTGATAAAGTTCAAGCACCAATGAGTGCAGCTGGCCTTGTTAGATATTTTGATATCTCCGGCGGTGGAGTATCCGTTCCGCCAGAATATATCGCTATTGTGGCTGCTGTTTTTATAGTCGCTGAGATCATAGCCTGGTTTGTGTTGTAAAAATCATAAAGGTTAAATAATCCTTTTGCAAAAATACTACTATGCCATTCAGAAAAAAGCCAAAGGAAGAACTTGTTAATGCAGCAATGCACCCAAGTGCAACAAGAAAATTCCTCAGGAAGTTCCATGAATACGGCAGAGGAAAAGGTTGGTTTCCAGAACTGCCAAAAGACATAAGAGAAGAAGAGCTTGGAAGATGGATGCGAAAAAACACAACACTTTCTGACAAAGAACTCGTGGAGAAAATGAGGGAATGGGTGCATAACTACGGCATACCTGGACTTTGGAAGGAGCTATTTTCTAGGCATTCTGGTTTGCCTTTCCCACGGAGAAAAACACTATCTGGGTTTCTTCAGACACATCATGGCGACTGCATAGCAATGTCAACTACATTAGGTGAGATGGCAAAAGAGATGGGATTTGATGTGAAGTACTATGCTGTTGATAAAAAGGACATTGATAAAAGCAGATTGACAGAAGAAGAAAAACAGGTTGTTGAAAGTAGAAAAAGCAACCATGCCTATGTTACTATAGAGGGAGAACAACATGATCCTGCCTTTAATCTTTCATACACAAATCATAAAGGAAAGCCACAGACAAGGGAAGAGCGCGCAGCAGATATATGGACAAATCATGGGGCTCTGCTAGATGAGATGGAACAACCAGAAAAAGCATTGACTGCACATGACATTGCATTAGAGCTAAATCCAAATCATGCAGGAGCATGGAACAACAGGGGCATTACACTTGCCAATCTTGGAAAGTATAAAGAAGCCATTAAACACTATGATAAAGCGTTAAAGATAAACCCAAATCATGCAGGAGCATGGAACAACAGGGGCAAGGCACTTGCCAATCTTGGAAAGTATAAAGAAGCCATTAAACACTATGATAAAGCGTTAAAGATAGACCCAAATCTTGCAGAAGCATGGAAGAATAAAGGCGATGTACTGTCTATTATGGGTAGATATGAAGAAGCTATTGAGCATTTCGACAAAGCATTAGAGAGAAATCCAAAATATGCAGAAGCATGGAGCGACAAAGGCAGTGCACTTGCCAATCTTGGAAAGTACGAAGAAGCTATCAAGCATTTCGACAAAGCATTAGAGCTAAATCCAAACCTCATGACAGCATGGCTCGGCAAAGAGTTTGCACTTGCTGCTCTCGGAAAGTTATAAAGAAACTATCAAAACTATTGAAGAAGCACCCAAGGTTATGATGGAGAGGATTGAGAACACTGTTCAGAAATCTTTAAATAATTCTTTTGCAAAAATACTACTATGCCATTCAGAAAAAAGCCAAAGGAAGAACTTGTCAACGCAGCAATGCACCCAAGTGCAACAAGAAAATTCCTCAGGAAGTTCCATGAATACGGCAGAGGAAAAGGCTGGTTTCCAGAACTGCCAAAAAACATAAGAGAAGAAGAGCTTGGAAAATGGATACGAAAAAACACAACGCTTTCTGACAAAGAACTCGTGGAGAAAATGAGGGAATGGGTGCATGATTATACAAGCGTCAAGATGATAGCTGAGGATTTTCCCGAATTGGACAAAGCCCATGAGTTGCTAACACAAATATTAACAACACCTCCACAAAAAACACTATCTGCATTTCTTCAAACACACCATGGCAATAGCATAGCAAAGTCAACTGCACTAGGTGAGATGGCAAGGGAGATGGGATTTGATGTGAAGTATCATATTGTTGGTAAAGAAGGTGTTGATAAAAGCAAATTAACAGAAAAAGGAAAGCAGAGTATTGAACGGCAAAGAGGACGTCATGCTTACGTTGTCATAGACGGAGAACAGCATGATCCTGCCTTTAATCTTTCATACACAAATCATAAAGGAAAGCCACAGACAAGGGAAGAGCACGCAGCAATGATATGGACAACGCACGGGGCTCTTCTAGATGAAATGGGAAAACTAGAAAAAGCATTGACTGCGCACGACATTGCGTTAGAGTTAGATCCGAAGAATGCATTGTTATGGAACAACAAAGGTGTTGCTCTTTCCGAGATGGGCAGATATGAAGAAGCCCTTGAACACTATGACAAAGCCTTAGAAATAGACTCAAAGGATGCATTGGCATGGATTAACAAAGCCATCACTCTTTCCGAGATGGGCAGATACAAAGAAGCCCTTGAACATCATGACAAAGCCTTAGAAATAGACTCAAAGGATGCATTGGCATGGATCGGCAAAGCCATCACTCTTTCCGAGATGGAAAGATATGAAGAAGCCCTTGAAACCATTGAAGAAACACTTGACAGGATTCCAAAGGATCATCCTTTAAGGGATAAAATTGAGGAATTGCAAAGATATTTGAGGAACTATCTGAGGGGATAGTCCTAAAAAGAAAAAAGAAATGGAGACGACTGAGGACACTATTCAAGAGGTTTTTCAGAAGCAAGAGGTAGCAAAAAATTTTTAAATAAAGACATGCATAATTTACCACTAGAGAGTGAGTACTATGAAAAAGGCCTTTTTGCTTGTTTTCATGGCTTTTTTAGCATATGCTGCGCAGTTTTCAGTGTACCACAGCGGGGATATTGTCTTTAATCAGACAAATAGCTATGTTATAAGCGCTGTTGATGCTGAAACAGGGCAACCTGTTCCAAATACTTATGTAGATGTGATCTACAATAACAGCGTCCTTGTGACAAGTGAGTTGGATAATGGAAAGGCAGTGTTTGATATACTACCTACGCATCTTGGAAGTGTGTTTTTCAGGATATATGCTGAGAATTATTCAGATTATTATATTATTGAAAATATACGATTACCATTAACGAACACCACAGAAGAAATAACAACCACCACAAGCGAGAATGAAACAAAAACAACGATGGCAACAACAGGTTTTGTAACTGCCAAAGAGAGCAAGAGAAGCGACGGAGCCCCACTTTTTACATGGGCAATCATTGGCATTGTTGTGATAATTGGGATAGCAAGCGCAATTGTTGTATTCTACAGTGATTCTGGGATAGATGAGGAAGAGGCAGATGATAGCTCACCAGAGACATTGGAAGAGCTTACAGAAGAAAAAGGTGTTGAGGAGCCACAGTACAAAGGGTTTGAGAAGGCACTTGTAAAACTTGAAGGCGAGGAGTATGTTGAAGACTCTACCCTACAAGACCCTAACAGCTCACAGTGAATCTTTTTTCACCATCTTTTGTCTTTAGTTTAAATTTGTAGTCTCCTCTGCCTTCTATTTTCCAGGTGGCAACATTTGTTGGATCAGTGATATTTATTTCATAACACAATTTTTTTGACCCACAATTTGTACATGACTTAAATGCTACTAATTCAAAGTCAAAGCCCGTTTCTGCTTTTTTGTCTTCTATATATCGCTGACCATCAAGTTTGCAGTTATGCCAATCCATATACCCGCACAATTCTTTTGGATCAAAATCCCGATATATCTCATAAAATTTGTAGAATGGATGTCCAACCACTGTGCTATATGAATAGCCTTTCATGTCTACAATAACATCGCCATAATCTAAGACCAACGAAGGGAAGGTGATTTTTGCTAGTGTATTCCTGTTACGTGTGTTTGATAGAACAACATCGGCCCTTATTCCTGTTCTCGCCTTTATCTCATTTTCAATCTTCTTTTCCATCTCTACTTTTTCGTTGATTTCTGGGTTGTGATATATCGTATCATATACAATACTAGATACTTCGGCAAGTTTCTTTTCTGTTGTGAATATCGCCTTCTTTATTTTTCCCTCTTTTGCTATGCTCTGGCTAGTTGCATCGTCAGAATTTTGGATATAGATGGAAAAAGTGGCCACTATCACAAACAATGCGATAAATACGATAGGAGTTATCATATATCCTCTTTTCATTTTTTATCCTCTTCCAGTGTTTTGATTTCTAATTGTATAATTCTAGCTTCTAACTCATCCAGTCGCTTATTTGTTGCTCTGTACGCCTCGTCTGATTTTGATATGAGTCTTACAAGCTTTGATATCTCGCTCCTAATTACTCCAATCTCTGCGCTAATAGAACGCACTGCTTCATCAAGTTCGCTTACGTGTTTTTCCAAAGATTCTATTCTCTTACTTCCAAGCATTTAGCACACCTCTTTTGGATGTTCCCATTTAAACCAAGTACCATACACAACATTAAATGTTCCACATGCTGTTTTTACAGAATATTTTGCCACAGGTATTTCGTCTAGGCACACACTTTTTCTGTAGTCATATATCCTGGTCTCATTTGCAGCAAATATATAATGCTTTTTTCCTCTATTTATGCTGTATAGTGTATCATTTATTTCTTTTTCTAATCCAGGGCAGTAGTCTTTACTGCCTTTGATACAGCTATTACATGCCCTGAATATAAGGAGATCCCCTATTCTTCCTCTTGCCACCTCCTTTCCGCTATTTTTTACGATGATTTGTTTGTTTAGTATAGTGAGTAATGTACTCTGGTGTTGTGCTGATTCATACCTAAGTGTTTGGCTCCTTAGTGCACTTTGGCCCAAGAACAAATGCATTGTTATAAGTACTATGGACAATGCCAGGATTAACATCAATGAGTCCACAAGTGCCTGTCCTCTTCTCATTTTCTTTTCACTCCCACTTCAAGTAATCCTGATGAATGCAGCCCATTATCCTCTATAAGTATAGGTAAGGATACGAATACTGAATAATTTGCATCTGTACCACATTCCCATTTTCTATTGTTATCAAGATCCGTAACAATTGCCTTTATCTTATACTCAGCTGATATAGGTATCCAGTCACAGCTGCCTATTCTACTCTGTTCAAATATAAGGTCTCTGCTATATGCAATATCCTCTGCAATATCCAGTGCTGCCCTATGGATACTCCCTACTGTTGTTCTTTTTGAATAGTCTGTTAGCATACTGGTCAGGCCAATTATTATGATTACAAGTGCAATGGATATGGGTATTAGTGAAGGTATATCCTCACCTATTGGCGTGCTCTCACCTCCACCTCTCCTGCCCGCTTCTCTATTGTCAATTGTGTCACATTAGATAATTCAGTTGCCCTGACACTACATATTACTCCCTTTTCTATGTATACTCCCCCTCTTTCTACAGAAACATAATACATCCCATCCCTACTACTGATATTTAATGCATCAACCTCGGCTTTAATGTTCGCTCTTATAGGAAATGGGGATGCACATACACTATCTATCGCCCTTGCGATATGCTCTGCTTCTTGTCGTGTTCTATCCATTTTCTCAAAATTCTGTTGTACAAATAGAAAGCCAATTAGCGCGCTAAAAATCATTATTGAAAACAAGAGTACAGAAAACTTTGTGGATAACCACGCAATAAATCCTTTTTCATGCACATTATCACTCAGTCAATAAGTTTCTCAAATCCTGATAATCCAGATGATATACTTCTCCTTTCTTGTTTTTGTTCAATCTTTGGCATATCTATCTTAACGAATGAGCTAATATTTATCTTTCCAGTTCTTACCGCAACCACAAGTACAATAAATAACATAAGCAATACAAACGAGCCCGCATATTCTAGAACGTCTTTTGCTATGTTAAACCCACCAAGCGCTAGAAGAGCAGTTTCCCTTCTCAACTTATCCTGTGAAGCCTGCTCTTCACTAGGTGTGGCGTTCACAACCTCTTGCGCTTTTGTCTCATTTGATACTACTGCTGTTTCCCCTGCTGTTCCTATATTTTCCGTTTCTGCGCTATTCGTCTCATTCCCCTCGGTTGTCTGCGGCATCTCTCCGTACACTTCAGGAGGAGCCATTCCTTTTATGATGTCTTCCATCTCAGAAAAGATTTTTTCTTTATTTATGGTATATGTTATGGTAAATCTGTCCCCCTCTGAAACATCTCCAACGTCTAATTTGAATACAGGATCTTCCTCCATAACTGTATAACTTGCTCCGCCCACATCTATGGAAGATGCCTTATCTGCAAATGATTTTGGAACATCCTGTACAATTATTAAGCCGTTTATTTCTTTATCCACCTTATACCTATCAATAATCTTGGTGGAGTAGGTATTATAT
>JAGGYF010000032.1 GCA_021162685.1 Candidatus Iainarchaeum sp.
GCATTTTCATAAACCAATCCTCTGTTCTCACTGAACCTGAAGCCCACGTTGTTCAAGAAACCAGTATCACAGACATAAATCTTCTTAGGAGCTATCTGCTGCTTCCTTAGAGAGTAATCAAACTTTGGGACAACGTGGAACAAAAAGACTTCTTCCAAATACTTCAAATAGGTGTCTATGCTCTCAAGCGAAAGGCCGTAAAGCCTACTGTACTTTCTTGGGCTGAAGAAAGCGCCAGAATTTGAGACTAGGAAATCCGTTAACTTCTTTATTTTTGAATAGTTTAAGTTATGTCTTTCCACCAAGTCCTTATGAATTATGTCGCTGAGATATTCAATAAGGAGCGCTTTTTTGTTTATCGGCAAACGCTTAAAAAAAACTTCAGGGAACCCTCCCCACTCCAAATAAGTTTTCAACTCTTTCCTGACTTTGTTTATCTCCTGCCTGGTTGCTAGCTTTGCATCGAACTCAATGTTCTTCCATTTTAAGTATTCTTTGAAAGACAGTGGGAACTCCACTAACTTAATGTTCCTACCAGTGATTGTTTGCGCGTACTCTGACCTTATGAATTTTGATGAAGAATCTGTAATAAAGACTTGCTCCACCTGCCTAAGATCATATATTTTCCTCAAGAATAGCGCCCATTCAGGGCACCTGTGCACCTCATCAAGGAATAGGTAAGGCTTGGTGTCTGGGTTTACGTTGGACTGGTAAACATCAAAAATTTCTCTTAATGTTTTTTTTGAGAGCACATCATCTTCAAAATTTACCAATAGAATTTGCTTTGGGTGAACCTTTCTCCTCAAAAGCTGGTCTATGAACTGATAGAACAGCGTGGACTTCCCGCTCCTGCGAACCCCAATCAGTATTTTAATTTCCCTGAACTTCAGGTAATTTGCCAGCTCGGCTGTTTTCTTCCTTGGCTCTCCCATTAGTTCCCTATCCACTTTACCGGTTTTCCACCAGGAATTCCATTCTGTCAGTGTCTTAAGGACCATACTAGTATAATAGAACATTTGGTATATAAATGTTTCGGTTCATTAGAACAATTCTATCAACCCAGTGTTTTACGCAAAAACGCCACAAACTTTAAATAGCCCCGAAATCTAATATCCATTTATGGAAGAATTTAAACCAAAAAGGCCTGTGCAACGACCAGTACTAGAGCGAATTGTAGGAAAAGAAGACGCCAATTTACTCAGAAGACTAATAAAATCTGCTAATTTGAAGCCAGCAATCGTTGATGGGAAATACAATGGGATGGAATTGCTGAAAGATTCAAGAGGAGGCCTTGAATATGTGCCATCGTGTGACACTCATTGGGATTTCACGCAGTTTTCGTTTGGCGAGGAAGGAAAATATGAGCCGCCAGCCTATATCGGGCTCGAAACCAAAAACATTACCTACAAGAAGTATGATTCTCAAGGCAATTTAATTGAAACCAAAAAGGCCGGTGGCGAGTTTAGGGAGCTTTATGGTAAGTTATTTGAGAAGATAGATAAGGGCGTAATAATACTGCATGGGCCTGTTCACACAGAAGTGAAAACAGAATACCATTGCAAAACAGGCGAACCTGTAGTTGACGTTAAAACAGTGCCTCAAAAGCAGCATATGATTGACGGTGAGCCTGCTTATTTTATTTCAGCATATTTTTTCAGGGATGAGCCTGATTTTTTTGGGAGGCCTGTGGACCTCAATCTTACTGTCCACGTGCCAAAACGGGTTTATGAGAAGCTTATGAAAGCCAAACCGCACGAAATGCTGCAAGCGCTTATTGAAGCATTTCCTGAATCAGCAAGGCAAGCAATGCGAGTGGCTAACAAACACATGAAAGAGTACGCGTTTTCCGAACCTATCATTAATCGGGTAGAACCCTCAAATATTGAGGTCTATTTAGATGGCAAAAAAATAAAGAGTGGGCTTCAGGGGAAACTAGGGGGATGCCCCTTGCCACTCAAACAGATGTTCCCTGAGGAGTTTGAGAAGTTTATGTCTGAAAACAAAGAAGACAAATCGCTCTGGGGATTTTTCTTCAAACTTTGCAGTGACGGGATACTGAAGCCTCGCTTTGAAGGTCTTACACAACTAGAGCATCCCCTTTATGATTTATGATGAAACACGGATGAAGAGTGTTATGTCGTTTCAATTCTCGGTGCCAAATAGTACGTAATACTTGCATCCCCTACTTTGTACTCTAATCTCAATGGAGCATCTGTTCTCAGGGAAAGTTCAACATTTGTATTCGCATCAGCATTTTTCAGTAAGTCATTTAGATATTCTAAGGGGAACATTGCTCTTGCGTTGCTTTTTACGTCATAATCAAATATCTGGTCCGAGTTCTTTTCAGCCCTTATCGTTACCTCTCCTTTATCTCCTCTTGCTTCAATAATGAACGCATCTGGGTCTGTTCTGAGAACAACATGTGACGAAACCAATTGTGCATCTTTCAATGCCTCTTTGAAAAAGTTTCCATTGAATTTCACAACACTCTCAAATTCTATCTGTGGTTTCTTTGGCATTGTTCCTCCTATATCCAGCAATGGAATAACAAATCTTCTTGTGGCCTTTCCTTTGAATAACAGAACAAGCCTCGCCTTGCTCTCATCAAGCTTCATTGTAAGCTTTTCATCTGGTCTTGCTCTTGCCATGACTTTTGCAAGGTCATCCAGATTCAAACCAATACGTGTTGGCTTAACTTCATACTTCTCAAATGCACTCTTTGGTAGTTCAAAATCCACCATCGCTATCTGCGATGGATCCATTGCTCTGAGTTTAAGGCCTTCCTCACCAATCTCTATTTCACCTTCATCAATAAGTATAACAATTGCATCAACACATGACTTGAACATCTTTGCACTTGGTAACGTGATTTCAAACATTAAAACACCTTGCTATCTTTACGCGTTACTTGTTTAAAATGGTTATCTCCTGAAAAGTGTATCATTTATGGCCTTCCCTCCATGGAACATAATTGCAACAAATCCTACTGCCACTGCTGAGAAGAAAACAGCGAGCAATGGAGATGCAACCATCCACGTTATAAATATGTTCCAACCCTGCCAGTTATACCCATAGTAGAACACGGTTGTTAGTATGAAGAATACAAAAGAGCCTGTGAGCACATTCAGGTAGAACGGAGCCCAGTTAAATCTTTCGTCCAACCTTCTGCCTCTTGGCAACAATGGCTTTGTCTCTTTTTCATCCATTTTCAGCAATTCCTCAACAGAATATTCTACTCTATCTATGTCCCTTATCGCTTTCTTCTCAAGATTTGAGAAATCAGCAATCTTTTTCGCTTTTTTAACTACCTCTAACCCTTTCTTTGTTGCTCGTATATACTTTGAGAAATCCTTGTGTATCAAACCCATCTTATATAAATCGTTTAACTCTTCATGGAATATATCCAGCTCATCCTTACTTACTCGCAACTTTTTTATTGCCTCAGGGATGGAAATCTTCTTCCTGCTCAGTAGATACATGCTGCTCCAAAACAACTCCTTCCCATCCAGTCTAAACAGATTATCATCTTTGTCATATTCCAGATTCATTTAAGCACCAATAGGATTAGGTACTTCATCATTTTAATGTTTTTCTAAAGGAAAGAAATTTAAACAACAAAGAAGAAAACACATGGGGATTTCCATGAAGGCAAGAGATATATTCTTTATATTACTCTTTGCAGCATTTGTGTTTATAGGCGCAAACATAAAGGTCCTGCCTATACTAGGAGTGACAGATAAGGCATTTACATTGGTGCAATTCTTTGCTCCAATTGCCGGGGGCATTTTAGGACCATTTCTCGGTATATTGGCAGTAATACTTGCAGAAGGCGCAAGAATAACTCTAACAGGCGCAGTGTCTTTTGCAAGTATAGTGACATTATTCACAATGTCTGCAGCAGCATTCTTCTTTGGTGTAAGGAATAGGAAGCTTGGCATTATCGTTCCAGCTGCATGCATGGTGTTGTTCTGGCTGCACCCAAGTGGACAACAAGTTCCCTACTATGTATTGTATTGGTTGATCCCTATTGTTGCAAGTCTTAAATGGAAGGACACGTTGTTAGCAAGGAGCGTTGGGTCAACATTCACAGCACATGCAATAGGTAGTGTTGCGTATCTCTATGCATTTAACATACCGCCAGAGGTTTGGATTGCGTTGATACCCATAGTTGCAATTGAGAGAGCATTATTTGCAAGTGGCATCATAACATCTTACGTAATAGTGAATACAGTGCTTGATAAGTTTGAGCAATATCTCCCCTCGTTTGTCAGGATAGACTCAAAATACATCCTTGGAAGGTTGTTCAGGCTGCAGGCCTGAGCTCCTTCATTCTCCTCTTTCTATTGTAGTGCTATTTCAAAAGGCAAAACGCAAACTTATATAAATACTCAAGTTCTAATTGTAGAAATTCTTTTTTTCGGGTGGTAGGGATGAAGCGTATATACCTGTTCAACGAAGGAAATGCAACCATGAAGAACCTCCTTGGAGGAAAGGGAGCAAACCTTGCAGAGATGACAAATATAGGATTGCCTGTTCCCCAAGGGTTTACAATAACTACTGAGGTCTGCAGGGAATATTCAGACCTAGGAAGGCTTCCAGATGGATTAATGGAAGAAGTGAAGGAAGCGATGAGATATATTGAAGAAAAATCTGGAAAGAAGTTTGGCGATCCAACAAATCCACTCCTCGTTTCTGTTCGTTCTGGAGCTCCAATATCCATGCCAGGTATGATGGACACTATCCTAAACTTGGGGCTAAATGATGAAACTGTAAAAACACTTGCAGAGAAAGCAGGAGAAAAATTTGCATATGATTGTTATAGAAGACTTCTCCAGATGTTTGGAGAGGTTGTGATGGGTGTTGAAGCAAATGAATTTGAGTCAGCGATACAGAAGAAGAAACATGATTATGGTGTTGAGACAGATCAAGAATTGCCACCAAAGGCGTTCATGGAACTTGTTGAGGAATTTAAGAGCATAATAAAGAATGCTACTAATAAGGAGTTCCCTCAGGATCCAAATGAGCAACTGAGGATGGCAATAGAAGCAGTATTTAGGTCATGGAATAATCCAAGAGCAAAGGTTTACAGGAAACTCAATAATATACCAGACGACATGGGAACTGCAGTGAACGTCCAGATGATGGTATTTGGAAATTTTGGTGATAACTCAGGAACAGGTGTTGCATTTACAAGAAATCCTGCAACAGGAGAAAACAAGCTTTATGGCGAATACCTGATAAATGCGCAAGGTGAAGATGTTGTTGCAGGTATCAGAACACCAAAGCCCATATCTGAACTTGAGAAGGATATGCCTGAGATATATCAGCAGTTTGTGGAGATAGCAAAGAAGCTTGAGAAACATTATAAGGACATGCAGGATATAGAGTTTACTATAGAGAACAGGAAGCTTTACATCTTGCAGACAAGGACAGGAAAACGAACAGCCGCAGCTGCAGTTAAAGTTGCCTATGATATGGTACAAGAGGGGCTTATTACAAAAGAGGAGGCATTGCTCAGGATTGACCCTGACTCTGTGAACCAGCTTCTGCACAGACAAATAGACCCAAATGCGAAGTTGGATGTTATTGCTACTGGTTTGCCGGCATCACCTGGAGCGGCAACAGGAAAGATTGTGTTCACAGCAGATGATGCAGAAGAAAAAGGAAAGGCAGGTGAACCAGTGATTTTAGTAAGGACTGAAACAACACCAGATGATATACACGGCATTGTGGAATCCCAGGGTGTCCTTACATCAAGAGGAGGGATGACAAGCCATGCAGCAGTTGTCGCAAGAGGAATGGGCATGCCTTGTGTTTCTGGATGTGATGCCTTAAAGATAGACCTAATAGAGAAGACAATTACAGTTGGAGACAAAGTGCTTCATGAAGGAGATTGGATATCCATAGATGGTTCAACAGGAAAGGTGATATTAGGGAAGGTTCCACTTATAGAACCAACACTTTCCAATGAGTTTAAAACAATCTTGGACTGGGCAAATGAATTCAAGAGGTTACAAGTTAGAACAAATGCTGATACGCCTCAGGACTCAGCAAAGGCGAGGGAGTTTGGTGCTGAGGGTATTGGACTGTGCAGAACTGAGCACATGTTTATGGCGCAGGATAGATTGCCGATAGTGCAAGAGATGATCATGGCAGAAACTAAGGAAGAACGAGAAAAAGCATTACAAAAGCTTCTTCCTATGCAGCGTTCTGATTTCTATGAGATATTCAAGGTCATGGAAGGGCTTCCAGTAAATATAAGACTCTTAGACCCTCCGTTACACGAATTCCTGCCAAATATCAAAGAGCTTTTAGTTGATATAGCAATACTCAGGGAACGTGGTGCGCCCCAGGAGGAGATAGATGAGAAGGAGAGGATACTCAAGAAGGTTCAAGCATTGGAAGAGATGAACCCAATGCTTGGTCACAGAGGAGTCAGGCTAGGAATAACCTATCCAGAGATATATGAGATGCAGGCAAGGGCTATTTTTGAGGCAGCATGTCAACTGAAGAAAGAAGGTGTTAACGTAATACCTGAGGTAGAAATACCCCTTGTTGCGAATTATAAGGAGTTAGAACGTATGAGAGAGCGTGTAGAGAAGGTTGCAGAGCAGGTTTTCAATGAACAAGGAGTGACTGTTGAGTACACAGTTGGAACAATGATTGAACTACCAAGGGCATGTATAACTGCAGATGAGATAGCAAAATACGCAGACTTCTTCAGCTTTGGAACAAATGACCTAACACAAACAACTTATGGTTTCAGTAGGGACGATGCAGAAGGAAAGTTCATGCAACAGTACCTTGCAGAGAAAATCATCAAGTATAGTCCATTTGTTGTATTAGATTTTGATGGTGTTGGCCAACTGATGAAGATAGCAATGGAAAAGGCAAGGAATGTAAACCCAGATATTATAATAGGGATATGTGGTGAGCAAGGAGGAGAACCAAAGAGCGTAGAATTCTGCCATAGGATTGGTTTAGATTATGTCTCTTGTTCTCCATTCAGAGTGCCAATAGCAAGGATTGCAGCAGCACAAGCAGCAATAAAGGAGAAGATGGGGAAGTGATTTATACTTCCTCATATTATACTCTTTTTATGTTATCTCCATTGTTGGCAATGGATATTGGGTTTAAGCAGCTATATAGGGGTATAAAATGCAGGGTATTTGGTGTTAAAAAGTACAAAGGCGATGCAGAGGAGATATGTCACCAAATCATTGAAGACTGCTGGAACGAAAACTATTTCTTGGGCTCTGCGGGTCATTATTCTCAGTTCTGGCTCCGCGATTTTGGTATGTGTTCCAGTGCCCTAGTAAAACTGGGTTATGAAAAAGAGGTGCAGAGAACAATTGAAAATACATTGAATGTTTTCAAAAGATATAATAGAATAGCAACAACAATCATCTACGGAAAACCATTGAACATAGGATACTATAGTCCAGATTCCCTAGCATGGCTTGTGCATGCTATGGTTGTTTCTAATTATTCTGACCACAAGCAGTTTGTAGAGAAGAAAGCACACGATTATTTTAACAATGTTATTGACGAGATAGGATTAGTAAGAACTGATAAAAGGTTTTCTGCACTAAAAGGAGGATATGAGAATCAATCCCTTTTCTACAACAACGTCATGACAGCGATGTTATCTAAAGATTTAACTGCATTAGGATTTGACAACCCTTTTGAAGACATTGATTACAAAACAATACTTAAGAAAACATTTTGGAATGGAAGCTCATTTAAGAATGACATAATCACTGATGAGATAACTGGAGATGCAAACATCTTCCCTTACTTTTGCAACATTTTCAATGATAAGGGCATGATGAAGAAATCTATCAACACAATTCAATCCTTAAACCTTGATAAGCCGTTCCCTCTGATGTACAAGAGGGGAAGGACTAGCTATCAAGTAAATACAGTTTGGACACAAATCGGCCCAATATTCATAGATGTCGTCAGCCGTGTTGATAAAAATAAAGCCAGATTTTATATTGAGCAATACATTGATATCATAGAGAAATATCATAATTATTTGGAATGCTTCACAGAACAAAGGAAACCATTTACGTTCTTCCCATACTACTGTGATGAGGCAATGATTTGGGCAGCTATGTTCTTGGTATTGAAA
>JAGGYF010000022.1 GCA_021162685.1 Candidatus Iainarchaeum sp.
ACATGAAAAACCATACGATTGCAGTTAGAATTGTGGCAAACAGGTATACAAGAAGAACTAAGGAAACTGAATCTATATGCTTTGAAGCAAGTTTATAGAGTATGCTTGTTATGCCAAAACCAACCATTGCCACAAGGGCAAAGAGGATTTGGGTCTCCATAGGGAAGATTATATAAGGACAGATTAAATGCTTTTCGGTGGAGCATAAGGTTTTTATTCATCAGGAACTTCTATTTCATTGGTGTTACCATGGACAGGGTGCCAACGGGTATTGATGGGCTAGACGAGCTAATAGAGGGAGGATTCCCAAGAGGAAGAACAGTATTAGTCTCTGGGGGATGTGGTACAGGTAAATCCATATTTGGTATTCAGTTCTTGTATCATGGTGCAGCAACATACAATGAACCAGGTATATACGTCACTGTTGATGAAAGACCAGAGACCATGCGTCAGGACATGTTGAGATTCGGATGGGATATACGCGCATTAGAAGACCAAGGAAAATTTGTTGTTTTGGATCTGACTGGTTCAAAAACGGGCATCACATCTGAAGAAAAATATGCAATGAGCTCCGAACACCTGGATATTGACCTATTAACATTAAAGGTTATGCAAACAGCAAGTGAGATAGGAGCTAGACGCATTGTCATTGACTCGTTGCCCGCACTTGGATTTCACATGAAAACAGAAGAAGAGATAAGGGCAATGATACTAAAGTTAGCATATATGATAAGAAGAAGCGGATTAACAGCCGTACTTATATCTGAGGTTCCAGAACAAAACATATCAAGTGGTGGGCCTATCCAATTCTCAAAATATGGCGTAGAAGAATATGTTGCAGATGGAGTTATTATCTTGCACTATCTTGGAAACAGGGTCGGAGGGGTAAACAGAACATTATATATAAGAAAGATGAGGGGCACAAAGCATTCTGAGGACATAATCCCTCTGTTTATAACAGAAAGAGGTATAAAACTGACAACGCCAGAAGAGGCATTGAGGATTTAGAGCTCCCTCTCAACAACAAAATCTATTATTGCCTCAAGCTCCTTCTTTGCCCTCCCTTCTGGGATATTTATCCTATTAAAGAGTCGCTTTGCTTTTACTGCATATCTTCTTGCTTGTGAGACCGCATAGTCTATACTTCCATAACTATGCATAAGGCGAAGTATGTACCTAATTTCGCTCTTCTTTTTATCTTCCCTGCGCTTGCTCAATATCTTTATGACTTTTTCTCTCTCTGATTTTGTACATGACCTAAGGAGGTGTATGAGAATCAATGTGCGTTTCCCTTCATATAAGTCTCCTGCTATCTCCTTTCCATATTTTGATTCATCAGCAATAAGGTTTAAAACATCGTCCTGGATCTGAAACGCCTTTCCGAGAGCATCCCCAAATGCATTAAACGCATTGATAGTCTTCTCAGATTTTCCTGCTATGATCGCGCCTAGCCTACATGGATGGGTAATTGTGTAAGGGCTTGTCTTCAACCCTATCATCTTATAATAATCCTTTTCACTAACATCCCATATATTATTCTCAACCCAGTATAGCTCCATTGTTTGCCCCATTGTTGTTTTTGTGATGACATCTGCAAACTCTTCCATAACCCTGAGGGTCTTTTTCTCCCCAAGGACCTTCTTATTCTTTAGTAGTGTTCTCCACATTAAGCCGTGTAATGCATCCCCAGCATTTATTGCTAGTGGTATACCATGCATCTTGTGGAGACAAGGCTTTCCTCTTCTCTCATCTGATTTGTCTTCAATATCATCATGAATAAGTATCCAATCCTGAAACATTTCATATGCAGCAGCAGTTAGTGTGGCCTTTTTTGGTTTTCCCCCAAATGCTTCACATGTTATCATAATGAGTGCCGGCCTAAGGAATTTCCCTCCTCTTTGTGGGTAGTCTTTCATCATGTCCCATAATATCTTTGGTTTTCCACTACCGATCTGTTTTAGCATCTCCCTTTGGACAATTCTTTTTCTTTTTGCTAGTATTGTTTTTACATCCATCATCACACCTCTTTGAATCGTTCAGCAACAAACTCTTTATCCAATGTAAGTATAAACTGAGCTAACCTTGGGCCATTCCTTCTTCCAAGCAGAACAAGATAACATGCCTCAAATAATTGTTTTGGTTTTATGCCAGCAAATTCGCATGCTTCTCCAAATATCTCCTTAAATGAATTCTCATCAGATATCTTGTCCATTCTTTCTCCAATATAATGCAATGCTCTCTTCTGTGCATCTGTTAATGTCACATTTGGCATTGTTTTCTGAACCGATATCCTAAACTGTTCAGGAGCATACTTTCTAACCCAATTTCCTGCAAGTTTCAATCTCAGCTCTACTTTCTTAATGGCATATTCATCTATCTTGTCGGGAAGATGGCCCAACCTCTGCATAATCTCAATTGCTTTTGTTATATCAGAAGTTATCTGTGAGATTGTAGCACATAGCAGAAATGGGGGCTGGACAGTAAACCTTGGCTCTCCTATTTGTGAGAATTCATAACATCTTTTCATCTGCTCTGCATCTGCTTCGGGTACTTCTTCTTTACCAAAATACACCCTTTCCGCAAGGTCATAATAGTTGTAATAGCTGTATACGCCCATATCAAACGGGACCTCAATCGCCTTGTTTATTCGTGCTGTGTAGATATACCTAACAATCTGGGGCTCATATATCTCAAGTAGGTCCGAAACAGTAAATACATTTCCGGCACTTGATGACATCTTCTCCTTCTGTCCTTTTGCATATATGAATTCGTACATTGGCCCGATTGGTGGTTCATAATTGAATACCTCTTTGCTTATTCTGATGCCAGTATCCCAGGAACCGCCAGCAGCATGATGGTCCTTTCCAGAGCTCTCAAAATCTACTCCGTAGTGTTTCCATCTCTGCGGCCAACATACTCTCCAGACCATCTTTGCAATGCCCTTCTTTCTGAAATCAAATGTTGATTCGTGGCCACACTCGCATGTATAACTAACTGTGTAATCACCAAGATACCTTGGTTTTGTTGTGTCCTTCCCACATTTCTCACAATAGACCCGGATTGGCAACCAATCATCAGCAAGTGGTTCCTTCCTGAAAGCATCAAGTATCTCCTTTATTTTATCCCTATTTTCCAAAGCAATCCTCATATTCTCAGAGAATGTGCATTTCTCATACTCTTCTGTCATACTTATATATGTTGGGAAAACCCCGCATATCTCTGACTCCTTCACAATCGGCTCCTTAAAGTGTTGTGCATAGTTCTCATGACATCCCCATGGATCTGGAGTCTTTGATATGGGTATGCCAATATACTGTTCCCATTCATTAGGTATGCCTTTTGGAACCTTTCTGAATCTATCAAAATCATCCCATATATATAAGTAGAGAACATCAACGCCTTTCCTCAACAATGCTCTGTACACAAGGTCTTGCGTCATTATCTCTCTAAAATTCCCGGCATGTACTATACCAGATGGCGTTATCCCTGACTCTACAATATACTGCTCCTTGTCTTGTTTCTTATTTATTATCTGTTCTGCAAATTGGTCCGCCCAGTGCATAATATCACTTAGAAGCGGGCCCGACGGGATTTGAACCCGCGACACCCAGGTTAAAAGCTTCACCTCTGCAAACACAGAACTGGTGCTCTAGCCAGACTGAGCTACGGGCCCATAGGTCCATTAATTTAACGTTTTTAATTTTATATACTTTTCCAATTACTTCCCGAAATTCCGTTTTATAGTGCTATACTCTACCATTAGCTTATCTATGTCCTCCTTCTCAATCTGTGGAAAGAGCTTTTCAACAAAGAATAGTTCTGCGTATGATATAGGCAGAAGAGGACAATCAGATAACCTACGCCTTCCACCTGTACGGATCAGCATATCAACAGGATGTTTTACTTGTAGATGCTCTTGAAACGGCTTCTTCTCTATTGCAGATAATAAGTCTCTCATGCCACTATACCCAATGAGTATATCAACATGCTTTCCCCTGTTCTTTGCTGTTGCTCTCTCTAAGTCATTTGCAACCAATAGCAGTTTCTCCGGGATTACGCTCTTATCTCCTTTTACAGTCATATTTATATTATTTGATATGTCCTTATCATCCATCCACTTCCCAAATTCAAATATCATCGCATTTTCTATTGCTTTCCTCTCTCTATCACTCCTTTTTGAGAGATTATCGTACGACATCCCATATATTGTAACTCTCTCTATACCATGTCCTAATGACAACCATTTTATTACATCGCCTATGCGTTCTGCTGCAATGAGGTATGCTTGCTCAAGGTTCAATTTGTTTTGGATGGCATATCTCCTATTTCCATCTGGAATGACCAAAACATGAGATGGTTTCACAACACCACCTCTCCCAATCTTATAAAAATCAGTAGGAGGGGTGAAAGAGCAAATCCTACAAGAAGATGCGATTGTGAATTAACTGCATGCTTTTTTCCAATCCAATATGATGAAGAGATAGCAAACGGGACAGTGATATAATATGGAAAAAATGATAAAAGAAGAGTACTTATGCTGAACACAAACAATAGGAGATATGATGCAATCCAACTTATGCCCTCTCCCAAAACAACAGGTATTGTACGAATGCCAACTGCCATATCTCCCTTCATATCACGTATGTCTCCAAGTAGACTAACAACTGTTGTTATAATAGAAACAAGTATGTAACCAATAATCATATCATTTGAAAATTGAAGATAGGGGGATGCACCATACAAAAATACAAACGCTGTTCCTGCGCCTGTGTATATGTTCTTTATAGGAAACACTCTCTTTAATCTGAATTTTGAGTAGAACAAGCACATGAACATAAGCGATGCCCAGAACAAGAATGGTTTTATTCCTAGTGATAAAGATAGAACTGAACCTAGCAAAATAAATGCATATATAATGAGCACACCTTTCCTAGAAACAAATGGGTTTATGCGCTTTCTATTCAGCAGGTCCTCCATTGTGTCGGTTATCTGATTATAGGCATATGTTGCCGCCATCATGAAGAAGATGCTTGCACATATGATGAAAAATTGCATGTCCAGTGGATTAAATGAGAGGTAACCAATTGCAGCTATCCCAACAATGTACAATACTATTTTCAAGCGTATGAAATCTGAGAATGTGCTTATATTTTTCCTCATGTTCATACATTTTTCCTCAGTAATATAAATATCTATCTATTTCATTTAAACAAGTAGGAGAAAGGGATAAACATTTATATAATCTATGTCAAAAATATGCACATGGAAAAGGAAAAAACAGGGATAGAGGGGCTTGATAGGGTATTACATGGCGGTCTATTCAGAAAAACATTGATAATGGTGTTAGGGCCGCCAGGATGTGGAAAAAGTACATTTTGTAGGCAGTTCTTGTATGAGGGGCTAAGCGAAGGTGAGCCAGCTATATTAGTAACAACAAATGAATCGCCCTCACGCATAAAGGAGAGTATGATGGAGAAGCATTGGGATGTAAGTAATGTTAGGGGACATCTGACGTTCGTAGATGGCTATTCATGGAGGTTACCAGAAACAAATGGTTCCTCTCCTGATACCATCGTCATGGAAAACCTAAAATCCCTTAATGAACTAAATCTTGTTATCAAGGAAGCTATGGCAAAAGCCAATATGGATAAACAACCAGGGAGGTTGGTCATTGACAGCCTTTCTGATATCCTCCTGTTTTCAGACGAAGATAGTGTTTTCAAATTTGTTCAGTTGTTATCAGCACATATAAAAGGCTCAATGGTATCTGCGCTATTTGTCGTTGAAGATGGATTACATACCCCTCAGCAGATATCAACATTAGAGTATATTGCAGATGGTGTTATAGAGATGAAAGTTGAGAAAAGCAGAAGGTATCTACGCATAAAACGCATGGTAAATACCGCACATCCATTACAATGGATACCATATGATATAAAGGATGGTATATCAATGCGTGTCTCTGACAAATTTGATGGGATACACTAATTTGTTGAGTATCTGAATATAACCTGTTTGTATTTCTCTGTTTTTGATGTTATACTGAATGTGTTGTCTATATTGCGCAAATATCCAAGAATCACCATAGAAAGGGCATCCCAATTATCCTTTTCCTTCTGAAAGCCATATGGTGGATATCTAATGTCAAATGTTATATTGGCATACATATCACCAGAGATTGTTATAATACCCCATCCCATTGTTTGTAATAATGTCTTTAATAGGATGAGTTTTGCCTCTGTTTTGCTCTTCTTGTCAATCAGTTTACTGAAGTAATCATAGGAGATATCTGAAACCTTATCTATCATTATGCCTCGGTTTCCAGCAATATGATATACTGTACTATCTGTTGCTGAGATGATCTTACCTCTGAAGTATAATTTATTTTCTTTCAATGTTAGGATGCCTGACTTTATAGCGTCATTAATACTAAAACCCTTTGGAATAGTATATCTATTCAATTTCATAAATTCCTCTTTTGTTTTTGAAGGAAAAGGTGTCATCTCTCCATCAACTTTATAACAGTAGGTGCTCCTGTGTTTTGTTTGATGCACATCTTCCAAAATCAGCCTTTTATTTAAAACAGCTTCAAACGAGCCAGCAAAAACGCCCTGCATAAATGCGTTCTTTCCAATAATACGTGTAACTGCTTCCTTCTCTGTCTCTACAGTTATTTTATTATCCGCATACAAGATATTCATGCTATCAAGTGAACCAATACCTCTCCAAATATCTGCAAGCATGGGGAAGAGGATATGTTTTGGCAGATGCATAATCGCTCTAGGAATCAAATTTTTATATACCAAGTAAAACCATTCCTCTCCAATAGCATACATCTCTTTTTCATAACCAGAAGACTCACATAGTTGCGCGTATTGTGCAGATATGTCCTCAAAAAACATTACGTTTCTCCTTGTGCCAAAATGTATCTTGTTCAAAATACTACCTAACGCTGTTTTCAACGCTCCACTGTGGAGTGAGTAAGACAGCCGCATATGCTCACAATACCTTTCTTTCTGTGAGCTCTAATCCTCCTTCCGTTATTCTCCACTCGTAAGGCATTCTTTCCTCAAATGCAGTATACCTCATCTTATATAGCTTTAGTATTCTTCTTGGCTTCTCCTCAAATTCAAGAAAACTTAGGTTTACTACACCATCACATTCATATGCCTCTCCGTTTTGAGTATCTAATGTGTCATCCAATGTCTCACATAGCAGTAGAGAACATTTGGATTTGTTCTTCAGATGCTTTATCAGCTCTACCAATCTTGTCCTAAATTCCCTTTTTGTTTCAGCAAATATAAGCAATTTATTTATGTTATCAATCACTATTCTATCCACCTCTGGATAGTTCTCAAATAATTTTATGAAATACTCTAAATCAAGCATTTCCTCAAGTAGGATATATTCAATGCTAAGATTTTTTCCAACATATTTCCGTGCATCCTTTAACGAATCAATCCTATCACATGCTCTTAATAGTTCATCCTCTGTCTCACTAAGTGAGACATATACACATTTCTCTTTTTTTCTTGCTCCTTCCATAACAAAACTTAATCCAAACAATGTTTTTCCAGTACCTGTATTCCCAGACACAAGGATAACTGTGTTCTCTGGATATCCCCCTTCTATCTTATCATCAAATCCTTTTATGCCTGTTGTAATACGCATATTATCCCTCCTCAAATATAGGTATTCCTTTTTGCTCACTAACCAATCCAACTATGAGATATTTGTTATTCCCAATTGATACTATGGTTGCTGGTGCTTTTTTTGGTAGTGTCTTTATATCATTCTTCTTCAGGAATCGTTTTGGTAGCATGACTCTGTTACTGTTTCCTAGTTTTCCAACCGTCAACTCCTCATTGAACATCTCCTTGCCCATGGGCAACACAACAACGTGTTTGTTATGCAATGCCAGATACCTATATTCTGACTTTGATACCTTGACCTCAAGAAAGATGCCATCTGGCCGCATATCAATGGATTTTATAAGCGCCATATATCTATTTTATCGGTGTGATATATAAACATTATGAAAAAGGATGTTTAAACACCTCTTGTTCTGAGTTTTATACCTTTATCTGTTATTTCATAAAAAAAGAATTTGTTTGGAACATGTGTGTCAGCCATCTTTGTTATCCTTATGCCCTTATCTGGTACTAATTCAATCACTCCATCAACCAAACTCTGAAATGCGTTTTCAGCATCCTCGTGATACGTTCCTTTGTCAAGAACAACTAATAATATGCTCTTCTTCGCCTTAACAACTGCAATAAGCTCCTGTAAAAATCGTTTTATTGAATCTGAGTCATTATAAAACCCTAATGGGGTTAATGAGTCCAAAACAATACATGAATTTTCTTTTGTGTGGTCTTCTATAACAACTAGTAGCTTTGATAGGTTTGCAAGTGTATCTATCTCTGCCTTTTCACCAGAAAGCCATGAATAGCAGTCAGCAGTTTCAAATTCTCCTTTTATCTTCATATCCTTTATGAGTGTTGTTAGCTCTGAGGGCGTATTATTTGTCAGAACAACAACCTTTGCGTTTTTGTTTGATGAGATGGTCTGTAAACTGAATATCGTCTTGCCTGCGCCAGGGGGTCCAAGAACAAGGATAGCAGAGGGATGTGGTAATCCTCCATCAAGTATATCATTCAGCTCCTTTATGCCTGTTTTGAATCGCTCTGCCATATCCCTCTCCTAAATCTATATATACTATATATATGTTTTATTATCATGCCATTTTCTAAAGGCCAGACTGCAACGGAGTTCATAATGATTCTAGCATTTATATTGCTTTTGATTCTTCCAGTTGCTTACATTGTTTATAGTCAGTTTTCTGAGAGCTCAAGGGTGATGCAAGCACAGGTTGCAGTTGATAGACTGAAAAGGACAGCAGACATGGTATATTACCAAGCACCTGGAGCAAAACAATTTGTTACGGTCTCCCTGCCCGGTGGAGTAGACTGGACAAATTCATATATAGGTAAGCCAGGCACAGCAAACGGAACAGTGCTATCAAAGGAGATTAGTCTTAAAGTGTATACGCGTGCTGGAGCAACAGAGGTATGGAGGTCAACAAAAGGAGAAGTAAAAGGATATTGGCCTGGTGCTCCAGGAACATATAGGTATATAGTAAAAAAGATGGATGAAGGATACGTTCTTATAGTACCATATGAGATATCCTTCCTACTTGACCCATCATCATACTCAACAAACCTACAGCCAGGTGGATCAACAAGCTTTACATTAAATATAACAAATCTGGAGAGCCAAGCAAAGACTATTGATTTAGATGCTGGAGGAGATATAGCAACATGGATAAGTTTCAGCGATGATCCTGTTACATTACCGGCTGATGGAAGTGCTACCTCAGAAGTAACTATCACTGTACCATCAAATCAAGCATTTGGATATTATACTAGCGAAGTTATAGCAACATATGAAAACGAAACAGCATATGTCTACATAGGTGTTGTTGTTACAGGAACTGGTGTTGGAGGAGCAGCAAATGTCTCAACAGGTATGCTTCTTGAGATACTATCCCCAGAAAACACAACATACCATGATCCATTGATTCCGTTAATATATTGGACAAACGAATCAACAAACTGGTGTGGATGGTCACTAAATGGCGGTAGGTTCTACACAGTATCAGATAATACCACAGTATTGGCAACAAAATACGGGTCCAACTACTTAGAAATGATGTGCCTGAGTAATGAGGGGGACTATGGCTACGATAATGTTTACTTTACATCTATCTACACAACAACATGTGCAAATAGGACTGTATATAGTGCAATACAGGATACACTTGAGGATAACACAGAGCTGGTTTCAGAAAGTGATGACCTAAGGGCAAATATGGAGAATACACAAAAAGGCGTGGATCACTATCTAAATGCAACATATCATCCAAATATTGATCCAAGTGCAACAATAGATAGTGTTATAGCATATATTGAACATTATGAAGAACATATATCATTAGCACCAAGCATATATTGGTGGAATGGCACCCAGTTTGTACATGTTTGTGATGTGCCAAATGCAGATAGTGATGAAATATTTAGTTGTGTTCTTTCAGAAGTGGATACTGTTAGTGAAGTCAATGACCTTCTCATACAATACTATGTGACATCAACTGTCGCAGCACCAAAGAGTGCATTTATAGATTGGTTGACTGTTGAGATATGCTTTAGCCCTGGAGTTGACACAACCCCACCAGATGTAACAATAGAAAGCCCACTGAATCAGACATATTATCAGGATTGGGTGTGGATGAATGTCACTTTGAACGAGAATGGGAGCTGGTGTGGCTATTCATTAGATGGTGCAGCAAATGTAACAATGAACAATGACACAGCAACACACTTCTACTACAACGCCTCATTGAACTACGGTTCACATAATGTCACATTCTATTGTAATGACACATCTGGAAATATGAATTCAACAACACAGTGGTTTACAACAGCAGCAACAGGATGTAGTGACATAATACTGGTGGCTGCAGAGGATTCGCAAGGAGAGGATGAAGGATCAGATGTGAACGCAAGTGACGATATAAGGGCAGATATTACAGAAATTAACAAGAATGCACCACAATGGCTTGTCATGAACTTCACTGGAACAGCTCCAAATGGTGTAACAATAGAGAATGCTACAGCATACATTGAGCACTATGAGGGAGCAACTATCATAACACCAACATTGCAGTGGTGGGACGGAACTACATGGATAGATCAATGTGTATTGCCAAATAGGGACTCTGATACAATAGACAGCTGTAGTATCACAAATATTGACAGCGTAAGTGAGGCAAATGATATTAGACTTAGGATATACTACACATCAACAGCTGCTGCATCAAGAACTGCGTATGTTGATTATGCAAGGGTGGAGGTGTGTTACACTGTATGAAAAGTGGACAGACTGCCCTGGAATTCTTAATAACATTTGCAGTACTTGGGTTGATATTCGTAGTATTTTCAGTATACATCGCTGATCAATTTGTTTTCTTTTACAGTGTTACTGCAAGCAATGATGATACAAAGCAGATTGCATCAATAGTGGCATCAGAGATTGACAGGGCATATGTAATGGGAGAAGGATACTCACATAATTTTACACTTCCAGAAGGTGCAGCAGGAAAGGATTATTCAATAGTACATAACTCAACACACAAGATTATAGAGGTCTATCTAACAGACAATCAGGATAGATTTGGCTCATCAAGATACATTGCAGAAAACGTGACAATCAAGGATGTTGGGCCTGGAGAAAATGTTGTATATGTATCAAAGGAGGGGGTTGTAGTATATGGGAGTCATTAGCTTGCCCCACAATAATGGTGAGGAGGCAATATGAGAAGGGGGCAATTATTCACACTGGACCTATTTAACGCGTATGCAATCTTTCTAGTAGTAATGCTTATCATAACCCTACTTATAGCAAGTGTCTTCTCTATGTCAGCATCAAAACAGCAGTATGATGAACTATTAAAAGTTGTTTTGCACGCAGAGGATTATTTAACATATTCGTCTGACCTAAATGATGTTCCGTATAAGTTCAACAAAGAGAAGATAGATACATTTCTTGCGCTCCCAGATGATACATTAAGGGATAAGCTAGGAATATACGGATATAATTACAGCATAAAAATCACCCAAATAGTTGGGAATACAGTAAGAGCAGAGGCAGGTACAGATACCAATGACTACGATATGGCAGTATCGCTATCCCGTGTAGTGATGTATGACAACACAGAATGTTTATTGGTGGTGAAGGTTTGGAAAAGAGAATGAGTAGGGGGTATTACCTAACAGTAGACGTAACAATAGCCACTGCATTTGCTATTATAGCCATATCCATGATTTTAATAACACTGCTAAGCGCTCCTGCATCAAACTATGAAAAGGTTGGTACCCAACGCTTTGGAGAGAGCCTGTTATACACACTAAAAAACGATGGTGCGCTCACTCAAATTGTGCAGTTGTTGGATAATGGGCATGTACAACAAGGGAAAGCATATATAATACCAAAAATGAAACGGTTTGGAATGAATTATGACATGAGGCTTGAAATCAAAACGTATGATTCATCAATGAATTCTGTTCATAATTTCACAATAAACTATGGTACATTAAAGAAAGAGTCTTTCAGTGCCTCATTAGCATTCAAGCCAGACAGTAATCCTAGTAAATTTGCAATCGCGACCATATATGTAGGTAGTTAAAATGAGGGGATATTTCTTCTCAACGCTTATCGCCCTCTTGCTTGGGTTTTTGGTAGTAGTTAGTGTATACTTACTCGTCATGCGTCCTGCTCCTGATGCCTCATCTGAATTCCTCTTATCAACAAAGGTAGCAACAAAACATCTTGTACATGACATCAAAAACGAGTTTAATGTTTCAACAAGTTACTCCTCTGGTATTCTCACAATATATGAAGAAAAGGGGTCTAATACACTATCAAACACGTTGGCAGAATTAACACAATGGTCCTCATTTCTTAGCATATATTCTGATTATACAAATATGTCATTTTCACTTGATATGTATAATGTATCCACATATCTCAACAATGGTATACTTGTACTAAGAAATGATGGAATGGAGTATAGATGGCAAGGAGATATGTTTTACTTTAACCATAGTTCAGCTAACATAAATATAACAATAGATACAAACGATGTTCTGAACTATACATGGGTTCCTCCATTAGAAAATAGTGGAGATGTTGCAGTTGTTGTTACAGTTGGTAATTATACTTCTGACCAAAAATGGGTGAAATATGGAACATCCTACATCGGGTTCTTTAATCTCACCTCAGATTCAAATATCACCATAAATTTCACAGAAAGCGCAAACATAATAATAAACTATACAAATGCTCCAAGCACATTCAACCAAACCATTGATATATCTTCTGGGATAAAATGGATGTACCCCATTTTTGGAGATGAACGTATAGACAGCTCAAGCACAACAAACCCTGGGTGGATAGAGCCCTCATACCCAGACGAAGCAAATCCAACAAAGCACTATGGCTCATCATCAAACTATAATTTCATTGTTGCGGATATTAACAATGATGGCAGCTATGATGCTCTATATGTGGATACAAACAATGACCTTGATTTCACTGATACTAAAGATATACGTTTCCTCACAAACGGCTCTGTTGCCGACTTTTCAGGCAAAGCATTTTATACTATATTTGCGAATAATGGCAATTGGATAGAAATATATAAGGTTTTAGCAGTATATGCTTCAGATAGTAGTGGAACAGCAATAAAACCCGTGAAGGTGTGAATATGGAACCAAGAATTGAAACAAAAGTGGATGAATTCCTCATGATGATAAGAGAAAAGAAGAAGGTTCCCATAGAGGACATAAAGTTCAGGTTGAATGTTTCTGATGAATTGCTTGAGAAATGGATATTGATGTTTGAGGAGAAAGGTCTCATAAAGAGGATATATCCCGCAAATCCATTAGATGTGCCGTATATCGTGCTAACTGAAAGACATGTAGAGGAGGAAGAGGAATATGGAGAAGAGTGAGATAATAGAGAAATTTGACGAAGCATTGAACGCAATTGCTGAGAAGGTAGCTGAAACAAATGATGAATCACTTATGAGCGAGTTTAACAGGATAAGCGAGAAAAGAAAAGAGCTTAAGAAATTATTGGAGGAGGGGGATGAAGAAGGAGCAATAAGCATACTCACTGAGCTTATATCATTTGGGGAGAGAATTGAAAAATCAAAGAAAAAAGGATTTTTTGAGCGATTGTTTGGAGGAAAACCAGAGGTCAAGGTTGCAACAGAAGAAGAAACAAAGAAGTGGATTGTAAAATCACCAAAGGAGAGCAAGGAGATTGAAGCAAGAATTGAACAAATTGAACGTTTGCATGAGATGGAGATGGAGAAATTACAGAAACAACTAGCTGAGGCGCGCTTAGAGATAGAAGGATTGAAAGGAGCATACACGAGGATGGCAGAAGAGTTAAGTAAGCATAAGAGGGAGATTGATAAAGAGAATATAAAGGACGTCACACAGCTGAAGATGAAGGTTAAAGAGCTAAAATCCTCACTTGACAAAATGCATGAAATGGTTGAGAAGGAGCTAGGATTCAGTAAATCTGCTTATAAGGAATTTGGCTCCGAATTGCTTTATTTGGCAACAAAGGTTGCTGAAATAGAGGATGCAATTGATAGAGAGGATGTAATAACAGATGCAGACATCGCATCTTTAAAACAGCATATTGTTGAACTTGAAGGAAAACTGAGGAGGATAGAAGCAAATGAAAAACTTGCAAGAATTGAGCTTTTAAAACAACTAAGAAAGGACCAGAAGAGGATGCTGAAGGAACTTGAAAACAAGCAAAAAGCAAGAACTAAGAAGTTTTTGGATGGACTATCAAAGAGGGTTGAGGAATTAACAAATGAAGTAGAGGATAGGCAAAACAGGATATCGGCAGAAGTTCATAAAGAGCTTAAGCAATCGTATGAAAAACTTGTTGACCAGTTGTGGAAATTACAGGATGAAATACAAAAGATGAAAGAAAGAAAATCTGTGAAGTCATCTGACATTGAGAAGATATCAAAATCCATACTAAAGCTATCAAAAACATTGGACAAACTTGAAGAGCAAGAATTGCCATCCATTGAGGAAGAAGTAAAGAAACAGGAAGTAGAGGACATGTCACTTGCAAAGAAGATAGAGTTACTTGGTAAACGTATAGATATCCTAGAACAGCGGGTTGAACAGAAACTTGGAGATGAGGATCTAAAAGCGATTCTTGAAAGAATTGAGGATGTAAGGGCTTCGCTCAGAGCATTGCATCCAAATGTAAAAAAGAAGGTAGAAAAGAAAAGGAAGGCTAAAAAGAAGGGACAGAAGAAGAAGGATAAAACAAAGAAGAAAACAACAAAAAAGGGGAAAAAGAGTACTAAAAAGAAGGGGAGGAAGAGGAGATGAAGATACCACAATTCCTCAAAACCTTCCTCAAGAAAAGGGAGGAAGAAGAGACATTTGAACCTACAGAGATCTCACCAGGCGATATTGAAAGAATTGAGGAGATAAAGAAGTGGCTAAAAGAGGGGAAAACAGAGGAGTGGATATATAAGGAAATGAAGAAGATGGGATACATTGACTATCATATTGATTTTCTATTGAGAAAGGCGACAGGGAGAAAAGAAGAAAGACCCCCTGAGGAACTACTTGAAAGAAAGAGGCTTAGGGAACTGAAGAAAAAGGAGATAAGAGACACCCTCATTGCTGTTGCTATTTTGGCTATTGTTATATTCATTATCTCCAAGTTAAAAGGTGGTTAAATTGGCAAAGAAGGTAAGAGAAGCATTGAGTGAGCTTGAAGAACTGAAGAAGAGGCTGGGTACAGAGGGGATTGAGACAAAAGTGAAGGTACCAGTGAAGAAGGTAAAACCAGTAAAGAAGGTCTCAAAACTTCCGAAATTAAAGCGATTGAAAAAGCTTGGAGAGGATATTGCAGGAGTTGAAGTACAAATAATAGGGCATGCAACCGGCAAGGTATTACAAAAATACTCACTTGTGGCAAAACATATACCTATAACTGTCAGAATTGTAAAACCAAAAAAGGAGTATACTCCCATATATGACTTATACCTTCCAGATATGGGAGACGGAACAAGGATCCTCTTATCCTACATAAGAGAAAAGATAACATCCACTGTTGGAATCCAAGCAAGAGAGGTACTTGATATAAAACTTTCAGATATAATGGAGAGGAAATATAGGAATGCCGCAATAAAGCAGATTGATTATTATATACCTGGGCTTGATGAAAAGACAAAAACCCTTTTAGCTAACTATCTCATAAATGACATGCTGGGTTTAGGGAAACTTGAGCTTCTGCTTGCAGATGACGGTCTTGAAGAGATCGTTGTGAACAATGCAAGCGAACCCATCTGGGTATATCATAAGATATACGGATGGTTGAAAACAAACCTCAAAGCAAGGGACGAAAAGCAGATATCAGATTATGCAAATGCCATAGGAAGAAGAGCAGAGAGACAAATAAACACCCTGAATCCATTAATGGATGCGCATTTGCCAACAGGTGAGAGAACAAATGCTACATTGTTCCCTATATCAACAAAAGGGAATACAATAACAATAAGAAAATTCGCAAGAGAACCATGGTCTATAACAGACTTTATTGAAAATAATACATTAAGTGTTGACATAGCTGCATTTATATGGACAGCAATGCAGTATGAGATGAATATGATTATCTCTGGTGGTACTGCATCAGGAAAAACATCTATGTTGAATGTTGTGAGCCCATTCCTCCCACCAAATCACAGAATCATATCTATTGAAGACACGAGGGAATTGCGTTTACCAAGCTATCTGCATTGGGTCCCAATGGTCACAAGGCAGCCGAATCCAGAGGGAAAAGGTGGGGTTTCAATGCTACAACTCATGGTAAACTCATTGAGAATGAGACCAGATAGGATCCTTGTTGGTGAGATCAGAAGGCATGATGAAGCACAGGTGCTGTTTGAAGCGATGCACACTGGTCACTCTGTATACTCAACATTACACGCAAACACTGCTGATGAAGTGAGAAGGAGGTTAATCACACCACCATTATCCATATCAGAAACACTACTAGAATCTCTGCATCTTGTTTGTGTTCAGTTTAGACATAGAAAATTGGGCATAAGGAGGACATTAGAACTTGCAGAAGTTATCCCAACAGGAGAAGGAACAATATCCATGAGAACTTTGTTTAGATGGAGAGCTGGCCAAGATATATTCAGCCAGGTAAAAGAATCAATACGTGTGCTTCCAGAAATAGAGATGTTTACGGGAATGACACCCGCTGAGGTTAGCGATGAGATGGAGAATAAGAAGACGATATTGAAATGGTTGGTGAAACAGAACGTGAGGAAGATTGATGATATTGGATTGATTATTGGTAAGTATTATGTTGATCCATCATCTGTGGTAAATGCTGCTAAAAAGAATCTTGGACCAGAGGTGCTATTCAAGTGAGTTATTTCCCTCCTATGCCATTCAATAGGGAAAAAAGTAAAGCAATTGCTAGAGACCTTGCGTTTTTGGGATACCAACTCATAAGATTTAGACCAAACATATTAGCTGAAGTAGCACAAGCAGAGATAGATATAGTGCCTGACTACTATCCAACATTAGCATTGCTCTCCGCATTATATCAAGGAGCCATTATATTCGGGCTAACAACTGTTCTCATATGGGTTCTAAAACGCATGGAGCTTATATGGCTGACAATACTCGTTGGTCTTGTTGTATTTGGCTTCTCATTGTTCAGAAACCTCGCATACCCTGCATTTATTGTTAGACAGAGGGTTAAAAGTATTGAGAGGGACCTATTATATGCATTGAGGCATCTCTCCATACAAGTAAAAGGGGGTAGCCCAGTATTCAACGCGATTGTATCTGTTGCAGAAGCAGGTTATGGAACAATCTCTGATGAATTCGCGAGGGTTGTTCAGGAAGTGAACACAGGGGAGTCTATAGAAAGCGCATTGGAACAGATGGCGCTAAGGAACCCCTCGCTTTATCTGAGAAGGGCAGTATGGCAGATTGTCAATGCATTGAGGACAGGAACAGACATGGGAAAAACACTATCAATTGTTGTTGAGCATTTTACTGGTGAACAAAGAGTGCTATTACAGAAGTTTGCAAAGGAGTTGGGGCCTTGGGCAATGATGTATATGATGCTTACTGTAATCTTTCCTACATTAAGTATCACATTGTTCCTTATAATATCATCACTATCACAATTGCAATTAAGTGAGAGTGCATTACTTGGATTTGTTGTGGTGTCTGGCATTGTCCAGTATTTCTTCATGCAGATGCTAAAACAGAAAAGACCTGCAATGAGGTGGTAACATAGAGGAAACAAGAGAGAGCATGGTAAAAAGATTTAGTTCAGTGATAGCTCAAACAACTCCATTGCATTATACTGAACTTATAGAAAGACAGTTGGTATATGCAGGATTGAAGATAGGAGTAGGGTTGTGGCTCTTTGGAACAGGTATCTTATCTATCCTTCTCTCCATTGGCTCAACAATATTGCTATGGACATTGATTAAATATGAACTACCCATGTGGCTGATGTTGTTACCACTCCCTATTTTCTTCATCATATTCATGCTTGCTTTCTATAACATACTCGTATACTTTGGAAAGAAAAGGGCAAATCAGATAGAATCTGTTCTTCCAGACGCATTACAACTTATAGCAGCAAATATGAGGGCAGATATCCCCATACATAAGAGCCTTGTTTTAGCCGCAAGACCAGAATTTGGATTACTTGCAAAACAACTTGAACTTATAGGTGAAGAGATTATAACAGGAAACTCGGTTGATGTAGCATTTGAGCATTTCTCACAAAGGGTTGACTCCCCACTTGTTAGGAGAGTATCAACACTTATGAGGGAAAGCCTGAGGTCAGGTCATGATATTGCTGGTCTTCTAGAGGGAATGGCGCACGATATAAGAACATTTAGGGTTCTTGAGGAAGAGGCAAGAGCGAACATTGCATCTTATATTGTGTTTATCGTCATGGCAGTTGTTCTGATAGCTCCTGTTCTTTACTCCATATCAATATCTTTTGTAGACCTATCAACTACAGTCAGAGAAAGGCTGAATATTGGCGAGATGAGGGGGGCAGTGGCATCTGCTGGAGCATCATTGGCTGGATGGATAACTGCAGAACAGAGTATAACCCCAGATACGCTTGTCATATTTGCAGGCGCAAACCTCTTTGTCTCAGCAATATTTGCTGCACTTGTTGTCTCTGTACTACAAACTGGAGAAAGCTTACAAAACCTCCCACTTGTTCCCATCTTTGTTGCTGTCTCACTGGGTCTGTTTATCGCAGCCATTACAGTATTGAGAAGCGTCCTACTTGGAATGTTTGGGTAGTTTAAACCATAACGTTTATAAATAGATGTCTCGTAATTGCCATAAATAACTGATAAGGAGGTCTGGGAATGAAGAGGAAGGCGCAAGGAGCGATGGAATATCTCATGACATATGGTTGGGCAATCCTCGTAGTTATTATTGTAGGAATTGTCCTATGGCAATCAGGTGTATTCGGAACAAGTTCCGGTGGAGTTAGTGGATTTGACAAGCTCAGTGTACAGGACTATGTATTTAATTCATCTGGGTTTTACGTGAAATTCCAGAACAGCGCTGGACAGACACTAAGAAATGTTAATGTGAACTATTCAGTAAACGGTAAAACGCCAGAGGCTGCAACACCAAAGGGTACAAACTGGGCACCAGGAAAGGAGTACATGGTGCATCTAGATGACAATTCAACATGTTCCTTGTCAAACACTGGAAGTGGATACACTGTTGATGTAACCATAACATACCAATCAAGAGCAAGTATATCACACACAGAAACAGGAAGAATCAGGGGCAAATGTGAATAAAACCAGGGTTGATGATTCAACCCTCTTTTCTTATTCTTAATCTATATGCTATTTAAATGGCTATTGTGAAATAGGGCATATGGCATTGAGACGGATTCCAACAGGTATTGAGGGATTTGATGAACTAATAGAAGGGGGCATCCCAGAGGGCTTTTCTGTGCTATTAAGTGGACCAATTGGTAGCCATAAACTGCTTTTCGCATTAGAGTTCCTTTATAGAGGAGCAGAGAAGGGAGAAAACGTGATATTCGTATCATTTGAAAAGGATAAGAATGATGTGATTGAGATTGCGTCTGTTTTTGATTGGAAAATGGGTGAAATGATAAAATCAAAACGATTTGTTGTGTACAAGACAGAACTATTTAACGTGGAGAAGTTCGCTGCAAGTTTGGAGGATACTGTATTTAATTATAAGGCAACAAGGCTTGTCCTGGATTCAACATCATTTATTGGCCAGTTCCTTGATTCTCCATTCAAACTGAGAACAGCCCTTGGTGAATTAAAAAAGGTGTTGTACAAGGATAAATGCACTTCCCTCTTCCTATGTGAAACAGATGGCAATAAAATAAGCCAGTTTGGTGTTGAGGAGAACGCTGTTGATGGAGTGATCCAATCCCTTGTTATAGAAGAGCCAAACAATGTGATACACGGCATATGTGTTAGGTCCATGCACTCAACGGACTTCAATATGCAGAAGCATCCTGTAGATATAACAAAACACGGGTTAAAGGTACATAGGATACCTATTGTTGACTAGCAGTTATTTAAAATGTGTGGATAAGCGTGTTTTATATAATAAAATAAAAACAACTAGTGAAAACATTTCAAGAAATAGGGGAACTGATTTTGTTGTTTTTATTTCTGGAACTACATCTCCACAAAAGTTTAAGGATTAGTTATCTCTTTTTTGCAATAATGAAATAATCCTTGTGTATATGTTGTGGAAAAGGCTTAGTTGCTGGTGCTTCATATTTCTGTTCCTCTATAACATCAAAGTATTTCTCAACAATTTTCATAACCTTCTTTTTCCTTGTATGCCAACGTATTGCCTTTGGCTTTTTAGGGTCTACTGCCTTCCTTTTTGTATCAAAAGAGCCTATGCCACATGCGAGATAAAGGATTCCTCCTTTTTTTAGAACGCGCGCCATTTCTGGTATTACCCTTTTCTCCTCAAGCTTTCTCATATCATATTTTGAGTACAAAGCATCAAATGAACCAGACTTAAATGGCAACTTTGATGGGTCTGCATGAATAAATGGTATGTCCAATCCCAATTGTGTGGCCTTTTTCCTTGCAGACTCTATTGCTCCCTTCTTTGGGTCAATGCCTGTTATATCAATGCCTTTTTTCTTCAAGTAAATACAATCATCTCCATCTTCACAGCCAACTTCTAGTGCTTTCCCATGGAACGTTGGGCCACCAATTGCCCTATAAAACAATTCCTGGTGTGGTCTTGTTCTGCTCCACTTTCCTATACTTTCAGTTACTCCCCTCATTATTTTAGCAAAGAGGTTCATTATTTTTGTTTTCTTTGATGTCATGCTATTATTTGCTCAAGCCTCCTTTTAAAATATATCTCTAAAATAAAGAGAACAAAAAAGGATATGGGTAGGGAACATCTTATTCGCTATAAACAGACCATTGAAAAGCACAGAACAAAATTCAGTAGAGAACTTCGCGATATGTTCAAAGATTTTGGCATTGAAGAAATTGCTATGAATATAAAAAGTACCTAGAAAAGAGAAGGATTGAGAAGGATCCGTTGCGCATTATATACATGCACCTAACAAATCTAGATGAGTTGCACAAAAGATTAGTAAGCAGATTAAAAATACTATCAGAAAGGGAAAAGGCACTTTCTACCAATAGAGCCAAGAGAGCACAGTAATGACAACTGCTCCTATCAATGATATAATGATACCTGACTTTACCATATCTTTAACTGTTACATACCTAGAGGAGTATGCAATAGCGTTTGGTGGCGTACCAACAGGGAGAATGAAATTTAAAGACACAGCAATTGCAGAAAGCAAAACCAATTGTTTTATTCCAATGCCAAGCGTTGAAGCAAGAGGGATTACTATAGGAATGACAAATGCTGCAGTACCAGTATTGCTTGCAAACATTGACATAATGATACAAAACACTGAAACAATAAAGAGAATAAGTAATGGGTGGTGTGAAGAGATATAATTGCTCATAACATCTGCAATTGCTATATTTAGTTTGCTTGCCTCCATTGCGGATCCAAGAGATAACCCTCCTCCAATGAGAATGAGGATATCCCAGTGTATTTTTCCAAAGTCTTCTGTATTCATTAGGGAGAAGACGGAAAAAAGGAAGATAGGCATTAATGCCACCAAGGAGCTTGGTACACCATGAATGCCTGTTGTCAGCCAGAGGAATGCTGTTAATGCGAAAACAAAAAGTACTTGTTTCTGCTGGTTAGATATGTGCATTGCGTGCTTTTTTATGCTCAATTGTTTTGTCTCTGGCTTATTGAGAAGAAGTAGAATAAGCCAGGTCATAGGTAACATAATAAGGACTAGTGGCAATGCATGATACATCCAACCATCAAATGTTATATTTATGCCTTCGTCAGCAAGAAACTTTACTGCCATTGCATTTGGCGTTGTCCCAACAATAGTAGATATGCCGCCTATTGTTGCAGCGTATGCTACACCCAACACTACGGCTTTTCCATACCTTGACTTGAGCGGTTTTAATCCGCTCTTTCTGAGAACAACTAGTGCGATTGGAAGCATGACTGCTGTTGTTGCAGTGTTGCTCATCCACATTGAAAGGAATGCAGAAACAAGCATTATCCCAAAAAGAAAGCGCCTTGGTGATGTACCTATTTTGTTGACAAAATAGTATGCTATCTCTTCATCTAGATGATATTTCTGTAGGGCATACGCTAAAACAAAACCCCCCATCAGAAGAACGACTACTGGATCAAAAAATGGTGAAAATGACTGTTTTGGTGTAAAACCTGCTGTCAATGTTAAAAGGAATGGAATTAGCAATGCAGTTATATGTAAAGGTAATGCTTCAGAAAGCCATAAGACTGCAGCAATGGATAGAACCACGAAAACAGAATGTGCCTGAGTGGGTAATCCAAAATCTATAAAAGATATAACTGCTCCCATAAGAAATGCAGAGATTATGAAAATGGCGTTTTTCTTCATCTGCTCACGCTCTTTACTGCATCCTCTATTATATCCATCCCTCTATCTATATGTTCTATAGTAATAGTCAGCGGAGGGATAATCCTAATAGTGCTCCTGCCTGCTGGTAATAATATCAGACCTTTGAAAAAACTTCTCCAAAGTATCTGCTCGCGCTCCTCTATTGCTGGTTTTTTTGTTCTTTTGTCCTTCACTAGTTCAACACCTATCATTAGCCCCTTTCCTCTCACATCACCAATTATACTATAATGGTCTTTCATCTCATCCAAACGCCTCATTATATATCTCCCCTTCTTCACCACACTTTTCCCAACCCTTTTTAGTTGCTTTAATGTTTCCATCCCAGCAGCGCATGACAAAAGGTTTCCTCCAAATGTGTTTGCATGTGCCCCATGCGGCCACCTCATCAGTTTTTTACTTGCAACGGTCACACCTATGGGCAATCCTCCTCCAATTGCCTTGCCTAAACAAATAATATCCGGCTTAACATTGAAATGCTCTATTGCCAGAAATTTACCGGTTCTAAAACATCCTGCTTGTATCTCATCATCAACCATAAGTACATCATATTCATCACAGAGTTTCCTTATGCCCTTTACAAATTCTTTTGGAGGAACAATATATCCTCCTTCGCCCTGTATTGGCTCCATAAATACTGCTGAAACATCTCCTTTATACAGCGCCTTCTCTAATTCGTTTAGGCACATGGTTGTACACTCGCTTCCCATTCTATAAGGATAAGCATAAGGTACATGCCTAACTGAAAGAAAAGGTCCAAATCCCTCTCTATGTACTGGCTTTGAATATGTCAATGATAATGAGCCCATTGTCCTGCCGTGAAATGAATTTATGAAAGAAACAAAATATGGCTTTCGTTTATTCCATCTTGAAAGTTTCAGGGCTGCCTCAACTGCTTCTGTTCCTGAATTAGAGAAGAACACCCTATCAAATCCTCTTGGTAGCACACTGACAATTTGTTCGGCAAATGTTACAGGCAATTCGGCATAAAAATCAGAAAATGCTGCATGTGTTGCTTTCTTCAATTGTTTTTGTATTGCTTTTATTACATAGGGATTTGAATGCCCTATATTCATAACAGCGATAAGCGAACTAAAATCCAAGTATTTGTTTCCGTCAACATCCCATATCCAAACATCTTCTGCCTTATCAATGACTAGAGGATATTCTCTTGTAAGTGAGGGTGAGATAACTTTTTTATCCCTCGCCACTATTCCCTTTGCCTTCTTCCCAATCTGCTTACAACCGAGCATGATATCCTCTACACACAAAGTATATAAAAGCTTAATTAGTAATCTGATTGTGAGGATATGTATTGTGAGCTTGCAGAGGTTGAATGTGAAAAGGTTGGAAAAGCAAGTATGTAGAATGTACACTATGTTTAAACAGAAATGTACATGCCCCTCTTTCCTATATTGAATTCAAAACGTTTCAAGCTATGTGGTACAGGCATCTTTTTGATTTTTAGCCATCTTTTTCCTTTTTCTACAGCCAGGTGTATCACACCATCTACAAGATATTCTAATGTGCTCTCCACTTCTTTTGGATGTACCCCGCTCTCCATTACAAGAAGTGCACATAGACTGCGTTGCTTAACAAAACCAACAAGGAGTTGGGTAAACCTAAAAACTGACCTTTCATCTGTATATAGTACAAAATCAGAAATAGAGTCAATTACCATTCTTCCTGTTTTGGAATCTATGTTGGTTTCATCTGCTGCTGACTTTATCATCTGGAAAAATGCATTCAAATCTGTAACAGGATAAAGGGTATATTTTCCAGTAGGTCTCTTCACTCTCCAAGAAAAGCAGTCAATAACTAATGCATTCTCTATATCTATGGAGGAGGGAGGAGCATAACCTTCAGCATATATGCATGGTTCATTGTTTTTTATTCCTTTGGTAAGAAATGCCTTTGCCAGACTTGTTTTTCCTGTCCCTGGCGCCCCTTCTATGAGAAATACCCCTGGAACAAGGAAACCTCCACCAATAAGTGAATCCAAACCAATAACCCCACTGGACAGAACGGGCATGCTAATAAAACGCAAACCTTTTATATATGTATTGCGATAGTGGAAGATATGGGAGCAAGAATAAGGGCAGGAACTGGAACTAGTCATGGAAAAAATGCTGGGAAAAAGGCTGCAAAAGAGGCAATGAAAAATGCTGGAGTTAATAAATGTAATTTTGTTGTTGTCTATGCTTCATCAAAATATAATCCTCAGGCTATCTTGGACCAGGTTGTTGAGATAACTGGGGATGTTCCTTTGTTTGGATGCACTACTGCTGGAAACATAACAGAAAAAGGAGTGCATGAAGATGCAGTTTCTGTAATGGTTGTGGATTCAAACTACTTTAGAGTGGGCGTGGGCGTAGGACAAAATGTAAGGAAGAGGCCTATTGATGCAGGAAGAACAGCTGCAAAAAATGCAATGGTTTCACTTGAAGAAGACCCAAGGCTGATGTCATTGGCATTGTTCAAAAAGAAGCCCTGGGAAATTGCTAGGTTTAATCCCTATATCTCACTAACTGCTATAGACGGACTTAGTGGGCAGGAAGAGAATGTTTTACAGGGGATACAAAAGGTTGTTGGAAGCAATCCCATTTTTGGTGGTTCTGCTGGAGATGACCTAAAGCTTGAAAAAACATTTGTTTTCTGCAATGGGAAGGCGTATACAGACGCAGTTGCTGTTGCTGTGATATCAACCAGCCTGAGGACAAGCTTTAGTTCAAAGCACGGCTGGAAGCCAATGAATAGAACCGCCATAGTGACAAAAGCAAAGGGGAGAAGGGTGTTCAAATTAGATGATAGGCCTGCTGCAGAAGTGTATGCTGAAATGATAGGGAGAAATGTGAAAGAACTTGTTAACGAGAAAAACATTGCATTTACATCTGGGTTAAAACATCCTTTTGGAGTTCCTGATATAACAGGAAGGCTTTGGCTAAGACACCCTATGCGGATTAATAAAGACCTCTCTATTGACTTCTTTGCTGAAATGCCTGTTTCCACTATTGTTATGGTAATGAAAGGCAGTAGTGATACATTGCTGAGAGCTGGAAAAAGGGTTGCAGAAGAAGCAAAGAAAGAGCTCGTTGGAAAGCCAGAATGTGGATTCATATTCAATTGTGTTGCCAGAAAGGTCTTTATGAAAAGAAATGCAGAAAGAGAAATAAAAGAGATATATAAAAAGGTGAAAGCACCATTGATTGGATTCTATACATATGGTGAGCAATCTCCAACAATGGGTGGTGCAATCTGCCACAAAAACCAGACAATTCATCTGTTGCTTGTTTCTGACTCCCTAATTACTGACTAATGTTCTTTTCATTCAATTCCTCAAATTTCAATGCCATTTGCAATCTTATTAAATTTGGACTTTGCTCCAAGTTTCAAATTATGCACCCTTGAAACAGCTTCCTTTGCTAAGAATGTGGGTAATGAAACGTCATATCTGGCATTGAATATCCTAAGTCTTGCTAGTTTATTTCTTATCTTTCTTCTGCCTGGCATGGTATATTTTTTCAATGATACATATAAACTAATCTATCTGTGCCTTCTGTAGCTTCCCTGAATAGTCTACATAAACAGTCTTTACCTCAGAGAACTCCTCTATACCTAATATTCCTCCTTCTCTTGCGCCGTTTCCTGTATCCTTTACACCGCCAAAAGGCAGATGAACCTCAGAGCCTATTGTTGATGAGTTTACATATGTGAGGCCTGCTTCTATATCCCTTATTGCAATGAATGCCTTATTCACATCATTTGTGTATATTGCAGAACTTAATCCATAACTGACACTGTTTGCATACTCTATGGCTTGATCAAAGTTCTTCACTGGCATGATTGCAAGTACTGGCCCAAATATCTCCTCTTGGGCAATTGTGTGCTTTGGCTTGACATTTGTGAATATCGTTGGCTCAAAGAAGAACCCCTTTCTTGGAATCCTGTTTCCTCCTAAAACGAGTTTGCACCGCTCCTTCTTCGCTATTGATATATACCTCTCAACCTTCTCAACTGCCCTTTCATTTATCAATGGTCCAATATCATGGTTCATCCCATATCCTATTGTTAATTTCTTTGTCGCTCTTACAAGTTTGTCTAATAGCTCATCCCTGACCCTCTTATGAACAATAACCCTAGATGTAGCAGTACACCTTTGTCCCGTTGTTCCGAATGCGCCCCATATGATGCCATCAACTGCCAAGTCAAGGTCTGCATCATCCATTACAATGATTACATTCTTCCCTCCAAGTTCCAAGCCTACTTTCTTCAGCCCTGCATTTGCTGCAACGAATTTTCCAACCTCTCTTGAACCAGTAAAAGAGATAGCAGCTATTTTTGGATGCTTTACTATTGGTACTCCTACCTCGCTCCCAGAACCTGTTACTAGATTTACAACACCTTTTGGAACACCTGCTTCTTCCAGTATTTTAACCAATTCAACTGCACACATTGGGGTATCAGATGATGGCTTGAACACAACTGTGTTCCCACAGATCAGTGCTGGTGCTATTTTCCATGCAGGGATTGCAAAAGGAAAATTCCATGGAGTAATCAAACCAACAACACCAAGAGGCATCCTTATAGTCATTGAAAACTTGTTTCTTAGCTCAGATGTTGTTGTAAACCCAAATAACCTCCTGCCTTCCCCAGCCATGTACTCAAACATATCAATTGCTTCTTGTACATCGCCAAGACCCTCTTTGATCTGTTTACCCATCTCGTCTGTAACCAATTTTCCAAGTTTCTTTTTTCTCTTTCTCAAAATGCTTGCAACCTCTAAAAGTATCTCCCCACGCTTTGGTGGAGGAACTAATCGCCACTTTTTATATGCTTTTATTGCTGCATTCACTGCCTTATCAACATCTTTCTTGTTTCCTGCCTGGAAATACCCAATAGTCTTCTCATTTGCAGGGTTTATTGACTTGAATGTTTTTCCTGATGAGGACTCCACCCACCTACCATTAATGTATAGTTTATGAGCCATGTGAACACCCCATATGAAAAAAAACACATTGTGATATTTAATGGTTTACTTCCTCATACCTCCTATGATAAAACATACACTACTGTGATATTTAAGACAAATAACAGCACAACGACAATTAAGTATGTTGTACCTATTGTTCTTGCATGAGGAGATGGTCTTCTGCCACTCTTTACTGCTCTGTATGCATCATGTGCTGTGTAGACGCTTAGTACAATTCCAAACAATGCCATGAGAAGAGGTTGAGGACTATCAAATATAACGTTATATATGCCTCTCACAAAAAACCTGAGTAAAAACAGCATGAAAAAGAATGTGAAGAATTTCTTCTCACCAATATAGTAGTAGCCTGTACCCCATATGAAAAAGTTTGCTATTCCTGCGATCCAAGGATTCTTAGATTCTTTCAGCATAATCGCCAGTAGAAAAATATCGCTTGAATAATTTATTTCTGTCGTTGTTATATTTTTGCTGGACCGTGCCCTGGAAGCAACACATTATATCCTATCTTTGAAAGCATTTCTAGGCTCTTCTTCATGGCCTCTGGGTCGCCCCCAGGTAAATCCGTTCTTCCATATCCCTCTGAGAATAACGTATCCCCAGAGATGAGTATGCCATCCTTGAGCAGACATATGCTTCCTTGTGTGTGTCCTGGTGTATGCAAAACCTTCCACCCAAAAAATTCTTCTCCGATGTTAAAAACATTGTTTTGCCTTGGAAGTTTAGAGAACATAAAAGATAGGGTATAGTTTGGGTCTGCATTTTTGATATATGTCTTATCTGGCTCATGAGCATAAACATTGCAATTGAAGAATCTATTGCCCCCTATGTGATCATAATGGCAGTGTGTATTAACAATAACATCAATGTCATTTGGCCTTAATCCAATCTCTCCAAGCATTGTTTTTAAGTAGTTGAAATGTTTGCCTGTACCTGTATCCACAATAATGTTCCTCTCACCAAGTATCACTATGGAATTTGAGTCATATGCCCTGCCATATATTATGTATACATCCTTGGAAACCCTCTCCATAGTATCCTCACATAGCATTAGGTTAAAAAGTGAATAAAAAATAGTGCTGTTGTGTAATGCAAAAATCTTCACTCTCGGAAAGTTGTAGACTCATACCTATAAATAGCGTTTGACATAAAATACTATGCATGGTTGCAGATATATTGGATAGTAAGGATGAGCTTGTAAAAGCCATAATAGAAAAGACAGGGATGAGTGAAAGCGAGATAAATGCCAAGATAAGGGAAAAACAGGAGGAATATGGTGGCCTACTTACTGAAGCGGGTGCTGCTTATTCTATTGCAAAAGAGATGGGTGTTGTCACAGACTCATCACAGAAGAAGAAAAGGATGCAGATTGGCGAATTACAAGAAGGATTAGATGCTGTTAATGTTGTTGGTATTGTCTCCCATGTATTTCCTGTGAAAGAATGGGAGAAAGATGGCAGGAGAGGAAAGGTAGGAAAGATACTCATCAGGGATAACACAGGGGAAATAAGGGTTGTACTCTGGAATGCTGATTGTGACCTAATTGAGAGTGGGACCCTAACAAAAGGAACGATTGTTGAGGTACAAAATGCTTCTGTGAAAAAGTCAAATGAGATGCTTGATTTAAATATTGGGATAAGAGGTAGAATAAACGTACTTGATAGCGCAGAGGACCTCCCTGAGATAAATGAAGACATTGTAACATTAGATAAGATTGAGGAAGGAATGAATGATATCAGTGTATATGCAAGAGTGGTTAGGGTATTCCCTGAGAAAACATTTGAGAGTAACGGAAGAAAAGGAAGAGTTGCAAGCGTCATTATCTCTGATGGCACAAAAGCCAGGCTTGTATTATGGAACGAGAATGCCATATGGGCAAACAGATTGCGCGAAAATGATATAATAAAGGTTGAAGGAGCATATGTTAGAAATAATAATGGCACATTGGAACTAAATCTTGGATGGAGAGGTCATCTTGTTGTAAACCCAAATGATGCGCCAGTAATTCCTGAGGTTGCTGGATCAAAGAGGGTTAATATAAAAGACCTCAAACCAGGGGATAGATATAGAGAGCTAAGAGCAGTTGTCGTAAAGGTCTATAAACCAAACGTGTTTGAGATATGTCCAAAGTGCGGGGCGAGGATTGAAAGGCATTGCGATAAATGTAATGTTGATGCAAAGAAATCAATTGTTGTTAATGCTGAATTGGATGACGGTACAGGCGTTATACGGGCATCATTTTATAGGGATATTGCTGAGAGATTCCTTGGCTTTTCTGGGGAGAAGTATGCAGAAGATGAATCCCTATTTGATGAAACAAAGTATGAGGGGAGTGAGTACATATTCCAAGGACAAGTAAAACATAATGATGCTTTTGACAGGGATGAATTTGTTGTTCGTGGAATAAATGATGTTAATGTTCAAAAGGAGATTGAGAGGTTGGAAGGTGAATAAAATGGCAAAAGAAATAAAAGAGATTGAGGATCTACCAGGTGTCGGAGAAGCTACTGCTGAAAAACTCAGGCAAGGTGGCTTTAAAACTGTTGAGAGTATTGCAGTTGCTTCTATTGGAGAATTAATGGATGCTGCTGGTGTAGGAGAGAGCGCAGCAAGAAAAATGATAAATGCAGCAAGAGATGCTTTGGACATGGGGTTTGAGACAGCAGAAAAAATCCTTGAAAAGAGGAAAAGTGTTGCTAAGATAACAACAGGGTCCAAAGAATTGGACGCATTGCTTGGTGGAGGAATAGAAACACAGAGTATAACAGAACTTTATGGGAGATACGGTTCTGGAAAATGCATTGCAAAGGATACGCTTGTTGAGTACTTCAATGATGAAAATTTCCATCTGAACAGCATAGAAGACATCTACAACTACTACAAGGAGGCGTATGGGGAAAGCCCTTACGAAAATGGCTTTGTGGTAAAGGTGCCTTGCATTAAAGTGCACTCGCTTACAGATAAGGGCATAACGCTGGAGGATGCTAAGGGAATTTACAAAGAAAAGGTGGACAAGCTCTACGAACTTTGTACGAAGAGAGGAAGAAACATTAAAGTAACTGGGCCTCACAGGTTGCTCGTACTTGATAAAAATGGTATTTCATGGAAGCCCGCGAGCTGCATTCAAAAAGGCGATGCAATAGCATGCCCAAAAAAGCTGAGCTGTCATAATAGTGGAAAGATTGATGAGAACGATGCCTATTTCCTTGGTTTATTTGTCGCAGAGGGCAGCAGCAATCCATTGTCAATATCCACTAGTGAAAGATTAATCAAAGATTGGCTGTGTTCTTACTTGCGTGATAGGTTCGGTTTTGAGCCAACTGTTAGAGAAGACAAAAGAAAAAAGAAGGTAGTTTATACTATACTCCTAAGAAATATTACAAAGGAGGTAATAGGCGAGTTAGTAGGCACCAAATCTGATACAAAGTTCGTTCCTTCATGTATATTCACTGGTGGCGAGAATGTAATAAAGAACTTCCTTGCAGGATACCTTGAAGGAGATGGGTGTGTTGAAAACCAATGCCCCTCCTTTTCAACAAAGAGCAAGAGACTTGCGAGTGAAATCATGTATTTACTTAGATACTTAGGCATTTCAACTACAGCAACGAAGAAGGTTGTGGGTGGAGAAGAGTACCAGCGTGTTTTCATCTGTGGTGAGAGCAGAAGGGATATCGCTTTGCTACCATTTAAGTATAAAAAAGGAAATCTAAACACAAGGAACAGTGCTTATGGTTATCCTGCGCCATTGTTGCATTATATCAGGAACGTTTACAAAAAGACGCTCGGTGGAAACCGAGGAAGGAGAAGGAAAAGGCTTGGTAAGAGAAATATCAAGAACCAGACAATATACTCATTCCTCGGCGCAGAAAAAGCAAGGACGATAAATGAGAAGACCTTTGTTGAGGTTATGGGACTGTTTGAGGAAGGAAGGCAATTGCTCATCTCCCTTCTGAATAGAAACGAAAACCTACATACGATGAACAAGGATGAATTCCAGATGTTTGCAAAGGACTTGCCATTTGCATTTAGCTCAATACACGCTGAACTTGGATTGACAAAAAGTGGCGTGGATAATTACCTACATAGGGGGATTCCGAAAGCGATGAAAGATAGGGTTAAAGCTGCTCTTAAGGCAAGGTTGGAACAAAGGCTTGATGTACTTACTGCTGCAATTGAAAAGATGAAAATTGTGGCTTTGTTTGAGTGGGATACTGTCACAAACAATAAGCTCATTGCATATAATGACTATGTTTATGACTTCGTTGTTCCAAATGGCCATACGTTCATAGGAGGAAATGCGCCCACACTTTTACATAATACACAACTAGCATTACAACTCTGTGCAAATGTGCAGCTCCCACCTGAACAGGGAGGATTAAATGGCTCTGCGCTATTTATTGACTCAGAAGGGACATTTAGACCTGAAAGATTAGAACAAATGGCAAAGGCAATAGGCCTTGACCCAAAAAAGGTTCTTGAGAATACATTTGTCGCAAGGGCATATAACTCAGATCATCAGATGCTAATTGCTGAAAAGGCAGAAGAAATCATTGAAGAAAAGAACATACGGTTGATTGTAGTTGACTCTTTAACATCTGCATTTAGGGCAGAATATGTTGGTAGGGGTAGTCTAGCAGACAGGCAACAGAAGATAAACAGGCATATGCACACATTACATAAACTTGCCTTGTTGCACAATATCGCTGTTGTTGTAACAAATCAGGTGATGGCAAACCCTGGGCTCTTATTTGGTGACCCAACAACACCAATAGGAGGAAACATTGTTGGACATAAGAGCACATATAGAATCTATCTCAGAAGAAGCCAGGGTGGGAAGAGAATTGCAAGGCTCGTTGATAGTCCATGCCTGCCAGATGGAGAGTGTGTATTTAAAGTAACTGAAAACGGTATAGAGGACGTATGAAAACAGGCATAGCAAACCTCCCATTGCATACAGGAAAGGCACCACGATGGCTATTTGAGAGAATGGTCAGGCTCTCAGGCGCAATATCAAAAGCGATTGTCTACGAATTTGGCACAAAGGAGCTGTTAAAAAGGTTTGCAGACCCATTCTGGTTTCAGGCATTTTCCTGTGTTTTAGGATTTGATTGGCATAGTTCTGGCACAACAACAACCACATGCGGTGCGTTGAAGGTTGCGTTGAAAAACCAAGACATTGGATTTTTTGTATGTGGAGGGAAAGGAAGAACATCTAGGAAAACGTTGGTAGAAATTGATGCTAGTGGGTTGCCTAGTAAAAACATTGAAAAATTGAAGTATGCTTCTAGACTTGCTGCTAAGGTAGACAACTCATGTGTCCAAGATAACTATATGTTGTATCATCACTGCTTCTTTTTTGACGAGAATGGCAATTGGGCAGTTGTGCAACAAGGAATGAATGAAAACATGGCAAGAAGGTATCACTGGATTTCTGATAACGTAAAACATTTTGTTGAACCAAATCAAAAGATTGCGTGTGATATAATACATGAAAATGTGTTGGACCTCACTGCAAAGGATAGCAGAGAAGTAAGAAAGACAAGTGTTGATATTGTGAATGACAATCCTTTACATCTAAAAAAATATTTCTCAGGACAGATGACATTAACAAACTTTGAGCAACTCAATATGCCAACGCATCATCCTGTACTGAGTATGGACATCAGCAAAAGGGGATGGGACACATTGAAAAAAGCGTATGAATTTCAACCAAAGAACTATGAAGAACTGGTTTCTTTGAGGGGGATTGGTCCAAAAACATTAAGGGCATTGGCATTAATATCTGAACTTATCTATGGCGAGAAAGCATCGTGGAGGGACCCAGTAAAGTATAGTTTTGCACATGGTGGGAAGGATGGTTTTCCGTATCCTGTAGATAGGAAAACGTATGATAAGTCAATAGCAATACTAGAAGCAGGTGTGGAAGGAGCAAACATAAGCTCAGAAGAAAGAAGGTACGCAATAAAACGATTGCATGAATTTATATCGTAACTACCTCAACCCTTTATGTATGCCCTTGTATTCCTCTACTGTTTCCTTATCCAACCTGATGAAAACAATCTGCGCAACCCTCGCATTTTGTTTTATGTCAATACCATGTGGGTTCATAACTACTAAACTAAATTCGGATTTTCCATGAAAACCAGCATCCCATACACCATGTAGGGTATATGCGCCCATCCTCAACAACGAACTCCTTGTCTGTGCAATAGCAATGATATCTTTTGGGAGGTTAAGATACTCGTTTGTTTTAACCTTGTACACACCTGGATCAAGATGTGCCCACATATTATTGAATACTATTGGCTTCACTGCTGGAAATTGCCTTTCCTTGTTTGAGAAATCAATTCTGCCAGCTGTTTCAAATACATATATCTCGTGTGCGGTGAGATCAAAACCATTTGGCTGTAATTGGTGCTTTAGTGATATATAGTTATCTATTAGTGGTGGATTGGAATCTATCATTTGTCTTATGTCTTCATCTGTCAGTATCATTTTACTTCACCAAGCTCCTTTGCTGTTTTCTCCAATGCTTTTTCTAGGTTATATTTTGGATTGAATCCCAACTCTTTCTTCGCCTTTGAGATGTCAATAATCCTATTGCGCACTAGCCGTTGTATGGATGACCGCATTTTTGTTATACTTGGCCTTTCACCAGAAATCTTGCTCTTTGTTTCGTGGGCTATTGCTGCTGCTTTTGCAAGAGCAACAGGTATCCTTTTTGGTTTAAATCTCAAATGCAATACCTTTCTGATGATCTTATATGTCTCTTCGTATGTGTGAACATCTGGTCCTGCAACATGGTATATCTGGTTTTTTGCCTGTGGTTGCATTGCTAACACAAGGGCATCAACTACATCATCTACATAGACCAAATGCCAATAGTTTTTTCCAGAACCAATGATTGGGGTTTCCCTCTTTGCTGCTCCAAATATCTCCTTCCAAAATGCATTTGGCCCACATATAATCGTTGACCTTATGATTGTGTATGGGATCTGGTATCTTAGCCTATAATCCATAATTATGCGCTCTGCTTCTGCCTTTGATTTCTCATACATTGTTTGTGGATTATATGGGTCATCTTCAACCAGAGGGTGCTTGGCTTCTCCCAACACCCCTATTGAACTCAAAAAGATAAAACGTTGTATGTCTTTTTCTTTGCATATCTCAAGCAGGTTTCTTGTCCCCTCTACATTTGTGTCCCATACTGAATGACTATTTTCGTCAAGTTCAGCAGCAAGATGGTAGACAACATCAAATTGTTCATCTTTTAGTGGAATGAGGTCTGATGGATTGGTTATATCTGCAACAATGATTTTTTTTGCTCCACGTATCTTTCCTTTTTTGCGAGAAACAGCGATGATATTGTGCTTTTTTGATAATCTTTTTAGGAGTCTCTTTCCCACAAGGCCCGTTGCGCCAGTTATGAGTATTCTCATGCAAAAGTATATAAGTAAATCCAATATAAATAATTGTGTTTTGGGGGATTCATATGAAAATAGGCAAAGTTGAGAAGTATATCCACGAGACCATTGATCAGGATGGGGCAATGCTCTTTATCCTGATTGATCCTTGTGATCATCCATCACCAGAAGCAGCTGCAAAAGCAGCAAAAGAGAGCGTTGAAGCAGGCGCAGACCTAGTTCTTGTTGGTGGTTCTATAGGGGCACAAGGTAAGTTACTTGATGACACCACAAAACTTATAAAAGAGCAGGTTAATGTGCCTATAAACCTATTCCCAGGAAATGTATCAACATTGACAAAATATGCAGACTCCTTATATTTTATGACATTACTCAACTCAAGAAGTGTATACTGGACAACACTAGCCCAAACTGTTGCAGCCCCTGTTATCAAGAGGATGGGGCTTGAAGCAATCCCCACTGGTTATATTGTAGTAGAGCCGGGTGGTACTGTTGGATGGGTTGCAGATGTCAACCTAGTCCCAAGATGGAAGCCAAATATTGCTGCTGCACTAGCAATGGGTGGGCAATACATTGGAAATAGACTTATATTAACTGATTGTGGTTCAGCAAGTCCGCTAGGTCCAATACCATATGATATGGTAAAGGCTGTCGCAGATGCTATAGACGTCCCATATGTAGTTGGAGGAGGCATAAGAAAGATAGAGCAAGCAGAAAAGATTATTAGGGCTGGGGCAGATGCCATACAGATTGGCACTGTTGTTGAAAAAACAAAGGATGTTAAGAAGCGAATTGGTGCATTTGCAAAAGCCGTAAAAAAAGCGGGAAGGGCTAAGAGATGATGGTGCTCAGTTGGGTATTTGCTGAGAAGATACTTATAGCAATGGCAATTGGCGCACTGCTTGGTATGGAGAGAGAGCATACAAAGCATCAAGAAATCGTTGGTATACGGACGTTCTCTATGATTAGTTTACTTGGTGTGCTATGTGTTGAATTTGACTCGCTTGTTGAATCAAATTTTATTGCTCCTCTTGGATTTGCTTCTATTATGGTATTCGCCTTTATTCTGTACTCAACAAACATACAGATGTTGAAAAGGATTGGTCTAACGACATCAATCGCAATGCTCATTAGTTATTCACTTGGTGCGATTGTTGGTTTTGGATTCTATTCAGAAGCAATATTTGTTGGAATTGCAGTTGCATTTGTCATGTTCGCTAGGTCATGGTTGCATAAGTTTGTTGGTAAATTGACGCATATTGAGCTCCTTGATTTTTTAGAGTTCCTTGTTGTTGTAGGCATCGTTTACCCAATAATCCCAAAAGAGCCACTGATATACTTTGGCGTTCGGATAGATTTGTATGCTATTTGGCTGCTCGTTGTCCTCATCTCGTTTATTAATCTGCTTGGGTTTATTGGTTCAAGGTATCTATCTGCAGATGAAGAAGTTGAAATCATGAGTTTTCTCGGTGGACTCATAAGTAGTACTGCTATTTGTTTCTCTGTAAACAGAGTATATGAAAAGTATAAAGAGAGAGAAGACATATTGGCTGGTGCGTATCCAATAATTAATGGAGCAATGTTCACGAGAAATCTTGTTATTCTTGCTGTATTTGCACCTGTTGTTTTCAAAGAGTTGCTTGTTCCTTTTATCATTGGTGCGCTTGTGCTGCTATTAACAGGCTATACAAAGATAAAGCGGATAAAGAATAAGGCTAAAGTTAGCATAGAATCCCCATTTGGTGTACAGAAGGCAGTATGGCTTGCACTTAAACTGTTTATTATTATGACTTTGTTACAAACAATTGTTACATACCTACCAAATGTATTTTACCTTGGTATATTCTTTGGTGCTGTAACAAGCTCTGCTGCTACAATGGCTTCTATTGCAACCATGTTTGCAGCAGGTGAGATAACTAGCGAACAGGCATTGCTCTCCAGCCTGCTCACAGTAGGAGCAAACTTGATGGTCGGAAATTTGGTGGCATACAGGATAGCAGGAGCAACAAAAAGGACTATCAAAAAGGCATTTATGTATTCTATCCCTGGACTTCTAGCACTTGTCATTACCTATCTGGTGTTCTGATGATAGAGGTAGATGGAAGCTATTTGGAAGGTGGAGGACAAATAGTAAGAACTGCTATTGCTCTATCTGCCCTAACAGGAAAGGAGGTAAAAATAGTAAATATAAGGGCAAAGAGGAGAAATCCCGGATTAAAAGAACAGCATGTAAATGCCATAAAAGGTGTTGCAGAACTCTGTGATGCAGAAGTTGATGGGGACACTGTTGGCTCAAAAACAGTACATTTTAGACCAAACAAGCTTAGTGGAAAACGATTGAAAATAAGGATAGGAACTGCTGGTTCTATTGGGCTTGTGCTTCAATCTGTTCTTATTCCTTGCTTTGCTCTTAAGAGGAGCGTTATAGATATTGAAGGAGGGGCAACATTTGGCAAATGGGCTCCGCCATTATACTATATCAAATATGTTCTCTCGCCACTTCTTAGGCAAATGGGGTACAATATAGATATACACATTGAAAGACACGGATTCTATCCTGTTGGAAGCGCTAAGGTGCATGTTGAGACAAGAAGTAGGGAATATGCACCGCTCAGATTGGATGAACAAACAGAACTAATAAGCATTGAAGGCATATCAACTGCATCAAAGCATCTTGAGAAATCAAAAGTTGCACATAGGCAAGCAAAGGAGGTCAGGCGCTACTTTTTTGAAAAAGCAGGGATGACGCCAGACATAAATATTGAATATGTTGATACAAAGAGTATTGGTTCTGGTATTGTGTTATGGGCAAGGACCAAGAATGGCATTATAGGGGCAGACGCTCTTGGCGAAAGGGGAAAACGTGCAGAGGATGTAGGAAGAGAAGCAGCATCATTACTCAATAAAGAGCTAAAACTTGGCGCAGTTGACAGATGGGCTGCTGATCAGCTTATCCCATATATGGCAATAGTTGGGAACTCAGTTATAAAAACATCTAGATTAACAAATCACTGTAAAACAAATATATGGGTAACAGAGATATTTATGGAGAAAAAATTTGTCGTTCATGATAATGTAATAAAGGTGATATAATGAGTATTGTTGTTGTAGGGACACAATGGGGAGATGAAGGAAAGGGGAAGATTGTTGATTATTACGGAGAAAAGGTAGATATTGTAGCAAGATACCAAGGAGGGAATAATGCAGGACATACTGTTGTGATAAATGGGGAAACATTCAAGCTCCACTTCCTACCATCTGGCATACTCAGAGGAAAATTCTGCATACTTGGAAATGGAATGGTAATTGAACCAAAAGCACTTATTGAAGAGATAGAGATGATAAAAAATAGGGGCATTGAGCCGAATATCATGATAAGTAATAGGGCACATGTTATTCTCAAAAAGCATTTGGAGGAGGATGCGAAAGATAAGAAGATAGGGACAACAAAAAGAGGAATAGGGCCAGCGTACACTGACAAGATTGCAAGGAGAGGAATAAGAATAGGTGATCTTCTTGATGAGGATTATATGAAGGAACGACTAGGAAGCATCGCAGAAGAATATATCACATATGGTAGAATGTTATCATCATATATTGGTGATACAACAACTACAATAAATGAATTGATTGAAAATGGAAAGAGTATAATGTTTGAAGGAGCTCAAGGAACTTATTTGGACATAGACCACGGCACCTACCCCTATGTCACATCATCAAACACTGTATCTGGTGGAGCGTGTACTGGAACAGGTGTGGGACCAACAAAGATAGATAAGGTCATTGGTATAGTAAAGGCATACACAACAAGGGTTGGAGAAGGACCATTTCCAACTGAATTAAATGATAGCGTAGGCCAGAAGATAAGGGACAATGGTAGGGAATATGGCACAACAACTGGAAGACCTAGAAGATGTGGATGGTTTGATGCTGTTTTGGTTAGACATGCATGCATGATTAATGGAGTGACAAGCATAGCAATAACAAAGTTGGATGTTCTAAGTGGCATAAACCCAATCAAGATATGCACTGCATACGAACTTAACGGAGAGATTATAAAACATGTACCTCTGACAAGAGACATGTATAAATGCAAACCAATATATGAGGAACTGCCAGGATGGGATGAAGATATAACAAATGCTAAAACATTGGACGATCTCCCTGAGAACGCAAGGGTTTATATAGAAAAGATTGAAACATTGTGCAAGACAAATGTTGAACTAGTAAGTGTTGGTCCTGGGAGAGAACAAACAATAGTTATATGAGGAGTTTTACCTTCCTGCCCTCTACCTTTATTTTCCCTTGTGCATATAGGTCAATAGCTTTCAATAATATCTCTTGTTCTGCTCTTTGCACCTTTTCTTTTAAAGAATCAACTGTCTCATCTTCGTCAATAGGAACGCATCTCTGCATGATTATTGGTCCTGTGTCCTCCCCCTCATCAACGAAGTGTAATGTGCAACCAGAAACCTTGCATCCGTGGTCAAGAACTGCTTTATGTACATTCTTATCCATACCACCAGCAAATGCGGGAAGGAGTGAAGGATGGATGTTCATTATTCTGTTTCTCCACTCATTAACAAACCATGGTGAGAAATAACGCATATATCCTATGGCTAAAATCAAATCAACTCCTCTCTTTTTCAGCTCCTTATCCACAAGCCTATCATATTCCTCACGTTCTTTTCCTTTTGATGGAATAAGTATGACCTCAATGTTGTGTCTCTTTGCTCTTTCTATTGCCCCACACTCTCTGTTGACTACAAAACATGCGATTTCGGCATTGAGTCTTCCCTCACTTATGGCATCTATTATTGCTTGCGAGTCAGTTGCATTTGTTGATGCAAGTATTGCTAATCTTAATGTCATGCTCTTTTTTTGTTTGCAGAACTATAAAAAACTATGAGACAATCTGCTTTGTTGCTCCTCTAACCTCTGATACCAAAAATGTTGAACCAGTTACAAGTATCAGGTCGTTTTTTCCTGCAATCGTTTTTGCGTAGTTTATTGCTTCTTTTGCATCTCTGATTATTTTCCCTTTTATCGGTATCTTGTCTGGGGACAGAGAGCCTGGTGCAATGCTATATCTTGTTAGAATAATCTCCTTTGCTTTTGGAAGATAGCGAACCATTCCTTCAACATTTTTATCATTTTTAACAGCAAAGACGATAATCAGATTTTTGTATGTAAATGCTGTTATCGCCTCGCTCATTGCTTTTATCCCAGCGGGATTATGCGCAACATCATATACTATGTTCCCTTTTTTCTCCATCCTTCCAGGCCACTGCGTCTCATATAGTCCCTTTATGTTTCTAATTCCGATCTGCTTAACTGCCTCAACTGCGCACGCTGCATTCAGCTGCTGGAGTTCTCCTTTTAGCTTCAGTCTATATCTCTTTGGTTCAACAATGATTAGTTTTGAATGCTTTTCCTTACAAACATTTCTTATTACACTGAGCGCTTCTCTTTTATGCTCTGATGTTATTACTGGTACGCCTTCTTTTATTATGCCTGCTTTCTCATATGCGATCTTTTTTATTGTGTTGCCAAGGATATGCATATGGTCCTTTTCTACATTTGTTATAACAGAAACTACTGGATAACAGACGTTTGTAGCGTCCAATCTTCCACCTAGCCCTGTTTCGATAACTGCATAGTCTACATTCTCATTGTTAAAATGGAGAAGTGCGATTGCTGTCATCACCTCAAAAAACGTACAATGGTGCTTTGTTCCTTTTATTTTATCCACATAGTTGGCAAACTTTCGCTTACTTATCTCTTCTCCATTGATTTGTATTCTCTGGGTTATTCTGTCAAGATGGGGTGAGGTATACAATCCAACCTTATAATTATTTGCTTTAAGCATAGATGCGATCATCGCACATGTGCTTCCTTTTCCATTTGTCCCTGCAACATGTATACACTTCAATGTCCTCTCTGGATTTCCAAGTATGCTGAGAAGTTCTTTTATGTTTTTTAGTCCATGATGTATGCCAATCCTCGGTAATGAATACAGATATGATTCTGCATCAGAAAAACGCATAGTATTACCTTATCTCTGGATAAAGTGGATGAAGCTTACATAATTCATGTACCTCTTCCTTTATATGAGACAATGTTTTATTGTCATCTCTATGGATTATTGTCTTGTTTATCAGGTCAGCAATGTATTCCATATCGTTCTCCTTTAATCCTCTTGTAGTAAGTGCTGGTGTGCCTAACCTTATCCCAGAGGTTATCCACGGTTTCTGTGGATCGCCTGGTATCATGTTCCTATTGACTGATATATCAACCTTTTCAAGAATAATCTCTGCTTCTCTCCCTGTTATGTGTTTTGGCCTAAGGTCAACAAGGACAAGATGTGTATCTGTTCCACCGCTCACCAGCCTGAAGCCATGTTCCATCAATCTTGCTGCAAGTGCTTTTGCATTCTTCACTATTTGCTTGGCATATTCCTTGAATGACGGTTGCATTGCTTCCTTGAAAGCAACTGCCTTTGCTGCAATCATCTGGTCAAATGGCCCACCTTGTGAACCTGGAAAAACTGCCTTATCTATCCTCTGCGCATATCTCTCTTTGGATAATATAATAGCACCTTTTGGTCCTCTCAATGTTTTATGTGTAGTAGTTGTAACAACATCACAATGAGGAAAAGGGTTGGGATGTACTCCTCCTGCAATAAGGCCTGCTATATGCGCAACATCAGCCATGCATGGAACATCAAGCTCATGTGCAATCTCCCCAAACTCCTCAAACGGAAATTGTCTTGGATATGCACTATAGCCACATAGGATTAGGTCTGGCTTCTCCCTTTCAGCTACCTTTCTGACATTGTCAGGATCAATCCTCTCTGTTTCTTTGTCCAAGCCATAGAAAACAAATGAGTACAACATACCAGAAAAATTCACAGGAGAACCATGGGAGAGATGCCCACCTTGTGGCAATTCTATTGATAAAATCTTCTGGCCTGGTTTAAGCAATGCCATATATGCAGCCATGTTCGCTTGTGTCCCAGCATGTGGCTGAACATTTGCGTGTTCTGCATTAAATAATTTCTTTGCTCTTTCTATTGCTAATGTCTCAATCATATCTATGTATTGGTTCCCGCCATAATATCTTCTACCAGGATATCCTTCGGAATATTTGTTGTTTAACCAACTGCCCATTGCCTCCATCACTCTAATACTTATAAAATTCTCCGATGCAATGAGTTCAAGACTATTTCTTTGTCTATCTAGTTCTGATGACATAGCTGAGTATAGCTCAGGGTCAAATGAATGTATGTTGGGTAACATAAAACAACCTATTAGGTATGGACTGCAGAATTTAAGTATGTTTTTGTTTTCCAAAAAATACCGTATATAATAGTAAGTATTAAGTGTTACTTAAACAGCCATAGAGGGAATAAGAATATAAAGATAAAGAGAGAAATGGTATTATCTTGTTTTAGAGGAATAGCATGTGCGGGATAATTGGATTAAGAAATGGGGCTATCTCAAATAGGATATATACTGGGTTATATGCCATGCAGCATAGAGGCCAAGATTCTGCTGGAATTTTAACATATAATAGAGAGTATGATGTTTTTTCACTATACAAAAGGAAAGGCCTGGTTTTTGAGATATTTGATGAAAATGTCCTGAAAGACATAGATGGGGATGTGGGCATAGGCCAGGTGAGATACCCAACTGTAGGAAGCAACTTTGAAGCAGATGCACAACCATTTCTTGTTGACAAGCCATTGAGGTTGGGTATGGCACATAATGGAAACATAGCAAACTATATTGAGATGAGGAATAAACTAAATGAAAAGATTACCTCTGAATGCGATGTAGAGATCATACTTCATCTCCTGGCAGAGGAATTGAAGAAGGAGAAGGATGTGTTCAATGCTGTTGAAAATATTATGAAGGAACTCAATGGTTCTTATTCTGTTGTTGCAATATCCCCCGAATATGGATTTATTGTTTTTAGGGACCCGCATGCAATTAGACCATTGGTATTAAGTGAGAATGGAGCAGCATCAGAAACTGTTGCTTTAGATATGATCAATGAGAGAGTCATAAGGGATGTAAAGCCTGGAGAATGTGTTGTGGTGAATGATGGGGGCATGGAATCAAAGCAACTTGTAAAGAAGGAACCAAAACATTGCATGTTTGAATGGGTATACTTCTCAAGACCTGATTCTACAATTGAGAACAGGAGTGTCTATGAGGTCAGAGTTGCTCTTGGAAGAGAACTTGCAAAGATATGGGATAAAGATGCGGATGTTGTTATCCCTGTCCCAGATACATCAAGAGCAGCAGCAATAGGGTTCTCAGAGGAAACAGGCATCCCATATAGAGAAGGATTCATAAAAAACAGATATGTTGGAAGGACGTTTATTATGCCAAAACAAACAAAACGCATAGATGCTGTTAGAATAAAACTTAATCCGATTATACGAGAAGTAAAGAACAAAAGGATAGCCCTTATAGACGATAGCATTGTTAGAGGAACTACATGCGGAAATCTTATAAAACTCCTAAAAAATGCTGGAGCAAAGGAAGTTCACTTCTTGGTATCCTGTCCTCCTATACGGTTCCCATGCTTCTATGGCATAGATATGACAAGGAAGAAGGAGCTTATTGCCCAAAAATTTAAACCAGATGAACTTGAGGAAAAACTTGCTAAAATGATTGGCGCAGATTCTGTAACATACCAAACTATTGAGGGATTGAAAAGAGCTATTGGGGTAAAGGGCTTGTGTGCTGCATGCTTAGATGGTAATTATCCAACAGATGTATCATCTCTTCTGAAAAGGAAAGGGGAGAAAAGACCATATGAGGTGATGTGATGAAATTCCTTTTAATAGGAAATGGAGCAAGAGAACACGCAATTGCAGAAGCAATAAAAAGAAGTCCAAGAAAACCAGAACTTGTTTCATATATGAAATCAAAAAATCCTGGTATTGTTTCGCTTTCAGATGCATTTGTGATTGGAAAATATGATGATTTTGATGCAATTGAGAAGTTTGTTCGCAAAACAGATCCAAACATCGCAGTTATTGGGCCAGAAGGTCCACTTGAGAAGGGAGTTGTTGATTTTCTTGAAGAACTTGGTGTTGGATGTGTGGGGCCAAAAAAAGAGTTGGCACAACTTGAAACATCAAAGTCATTTACTAGAGAATTACTTGAAAAATATAAGATTCCTGGAAATCCTAGGTTTAAAGTGTTCTTCTCTGATAAAGGGATTGAGGAGTTTATAGGAGCAATTGGTGGGGATTTTGTAGTCAAAGCAGATGGCCTGATGGGTGGCAAAGGAGTGAAGGTGTTTGGCGAACATCTGAAGAGTGTACAAGAGGGTATTGAATATGCTATTGAGTGTATAGAAAGACACGGAAAGGTTGTGATTGAAGAAAAACTTATTGGGGAAGAATTCTCTCTTATGAGTTTTGTTGATGGAAAGGATATCAAACACATGATTCCTGTCCAAGACCACAAAAGAGCGTATGAGAACGATAAAGGCCCTAATTGTTACTCTGAAGATACAGAGATACTTACGCGAAGGGGCTGGAAAACTTTTAATAAATTAAAAAAGGATGATGAGGTTGCAGTTTTTAGTCCAAATTCAAAGGTTTTCTGGTTTGAAAAGCCGCAGAAGATATATTGGATGAGATACAAGGGCAAGATGATAAATTTCAAAAATAGAAATATAGACCTACTCGTGACTCCTAATCACAGGATGCTCTTACAGCAAAGAAAAGGAAAAGGCAAACAGTTTGTGGTTGAAGCAAAGAACTTCAAAGGAGAACATTACATTTACCAATCTGCCAAGTGGGAAGGAAAAGACAAAGACTTTTTTATCTTACCTGAATATGATTATAAATTTAACAGAAAGTTAAGAAAAAGGAAAATTAACTTTTTAGATTGGGTAAAATTTATGGCGATCTACCTTTCGGAGGGATACACAACAAAAGAAAATAGAGTATATATATGCC
>JAGGYF010000019.1 GCA_021162685.1 Candidatus Iainarchaeum sp.
CCCTTTCGCTCTTGTGGGGGTTTCTTTTCTGCGGCATTGTTGATGAGCCAACTTGCTTTTTCTCAAATGGTTCTTCAACTTCTTTTATCTCGCTTCTTGCTAAGTTTCGTATCTCTTTTGCTATCTTTTCCAATGTTGCACCAATCATCGCAATGAGTGACACAAATTCAGCATATCCTTCCCTCTGGACAACCTGATTTGTTATCCTAGGCTCATTAAGACCAAGTTTTTTCATAACAATCTTTTGTATCTTTGTTGTATTATAGCTAGCAAATGTTCCAACAGCGCCACTCATCTTACCTACACAAACCCTTGGCCTAATCTGTTTTAGCCGTATCCTATGGTTCCTTATTTCAGATGCCCAGAGTGCTGTCTTGAACCCGAATGTTATGGGCAATGCATGTTGCCCGTGTGTTCTGCCAACCATTATGGCGTTTCTATACCTTCTTGTCATCTTTACCAAGATTTTCTCAATTTTCCTCAGATCTTTATCAATAACATCAATAGCATGTTTTAGTATTAGACCCCACATAGTGTCTACAATATCATATGATGTAGCACAGTAGTGAACATATTTGCCACTGTCTCCGGATTTCTCTGCTAGCGCCTTTGCAACAGCCATCACATCATGATGTATTCTTTTTTCTATCTCCTTAACTCTCTCAAGCTTGACCTTATTAACTGCTTTTCTAATCCTTTTAGCATCTTTTTTGGGGATATTACCAACTGCAGCATGTGCCTCTGCTAGCGCTGCTTCAACTTCAAGCATCATTTTTAGTTTGTATTCCTCCCCAAATAACTCTCGCATTTCTGGATAACTATATCTATAATCTAATGGGCTTACGCTCATAGATTCAACTCCTTATCCTGTGCTTCAACCTTATCTTTCATTTTCTTTTTGTATTCATCTAACTTTTTCATCAGCTCAGTATCTTTAATTGCAAGGATTTCAATAGCGAGCAATGCAGCATTTTCTCCTCTATCAATGCCAACACATGCAACTGGGATTCCAGGAGGCATTTGGGCTATTGATAGCAATGCGTCCAATCCTCCAAGTTTTGCGCTTACAGGCACTCCGATAACAGGTTTACTCGTTAAGCTCGCGATTGCACCAGGTAGTGCAGCAGCCAATCCTGCAATTGCAATGAAAACATCCGCATTGCTGTTCTTTACAATCTCCTCAACCTTTTCTGGTGTTCTATGAGCAGATGCCACTCTTATCTCATAATCTACACCAAATTCATCAAATACTCTCTTACATTTTTCAGCAATCTTAGCATCAGAACTAGAACCCATAATCACAACAACACTCATAAAAACACCTCTTTTTTATTATGTTCTTACTATTTATAATCCTATCTTGGCAATTTTTTTAAATACCTATGATAGAATACTATGTATGAATACAATCATCGTTCTTGATTTGGATGGTGTCCTTGCTGTTAGGGATATAGCATATGATACATTTGCAAAGCATGGCTTAGGTGAAGAATTTAGTAAGGTAAGCGAAGCTATTGCAGAAGCTGTAAAAAGAGGAGGAGAGTTTGATAATAAAAGAGCATACGCTGCTCAAACAGTAGAGTATATGGTGAAGAAGTACCCCGGGAAAATCCATATCAATGATATAAAAGAAGTTGCGAAGAAGACAAGGCTCATGCGTGGTGCAAAGAGGCTTATACAGTTGCTCAAGAAGTATCCAGATGTAGATATCTATATAGTAAGTGCAGCATACAGGCCTGGAGCAGAGATAATAGCAGAGAAACTTGGGATTCCATCTGAAAAGGTGATTGCAACAGAACTTGATATTGATGATGAGGGAAAAGTCATCGGGGTGAGAGGAAATGCAATAGGAGGCATACACAAAGCAAGGGCAATAGAGGAGATAAGCAAAATAACAGGCATTCCAATACAAAACTTTGTGGCTATTGGTGATAGCATAACAGATAGAGGCATGATAAAAAGAGTGCATGAGAGGAGAGGGTTGGCAATAGCATTCAATGCAAATAAGGATTTGATAGAAGAAAATCCAGACCTTATTGTTGCTGGAAAAAGACTAGATCATCTACATGGTATCATAAAAGCGTTTGTTGAGAAAGGAAAGGACGCAGCAATAAAAAAGGCACTACGCTCATTTTTTAGGTATAGGTTATCACCAAAGGGATTTTATTTTGTTATTCCAGCATCTAAATCAGTAAAGAGAGCAATGAAGGTTTCTCAAAGAACACGTAAGAAGGTCAGGGAGAAGTATGCGAAGTTGAGGTGAGAGAATGGACGTTATTGGCATTGGCGCAATAAATATGGATTTTATTATGAAAATACCACGCCTCCCAGGTAAGGATGATGAGGTATTTGCAACAGAATTTTATAGGAGATTTGGGGGTTCTGCTGCAAATTTTGCTGTTGGTTGTGCAAGACTTGGTTTGAAAACAGGATTTATAGGTAAAATAGGGTATGATGATTTTGGCGATGAATTGTTGTATGCCTTCAAGGAAGAGGGAGTTGATACAACACATGTTATGCAGATAGAAGAACATACTGGTATTGTTACTGTTTGGGTATATGAGAAAGGCGAGAGGTCAATGGTCGCATATTGTGGCGCAAATGCGCACATAGAACCAGAGGATATAGATGAGGATTACATAAAGGGCGCAAGACACATACATATAACATCTATTGAGGGACCGAGAGCAATAGAAGCACTTATAAGAGCAAAGAAGATTGCAAAAGAGAATGGAGTGAGTGTGAGCATTGATCCTGGATGCATCTTTGCAGAAAAAGGATTGGATACATTGCAACCCCTTATAAATGGTGTTGACATACTTATGCCAAACAGATTAGAGGCAGAGCGTTTATCTGGGGAGAAGGAGCTAGACGAGATTGTTAAGAAATTATATCCATTAGTAGACATACTAGTAATAAAACTTTCAGATAAGGGATGTTTTGTAAAGAACGACTCAGTTGAGACATTAGTACCAGCATACAAAAACAGACCAGTGGACACAACAGGTGCTGGTGATGCATTTGCTGCAGGGTTCATCTATGGATACCTAAAAGGTTATGATCTAAAGAAGTGCGCAGAGATAGCAAATAAATGTGCTGCATTAAATATAGGTGTTAGTGGTGCAAGAGAGGGCATGCCTACATTGAGGCAATTATTAGAGTTTCAGGGAGAGCCTAACCTCTGAGTGATTTCATGTGGTCTATCCTTCTCTGTATAAGCTCTTTTGTCCCTATGTCTCTTCTGTAAAACAATTTTCCTCTAACCCTGTCTATATCACCTTGCACAATTTTTTCTGCTTCCTCTAATGTTTCTCCAATCCCAACAAATGCAATAGAACGTGATGTTGTTGTATATATCAAACCGTCTCTCTCCTCAACAGAACCATAGTAGAGCTTAGACCTGATGTCTTTTGGAATTTCAATTAATTCTCTCTTCCTTGGATTTTCCGGATATCCTTCTGGAACCAAATACTTACAAACAGTACATCTATCTGAAAACACAACATCTATATCTGCAAGCTCTTGCTCAATAATTGCTTCACATATCTGAACGAAGTCTGTCTCAAGCAATGGCAAAACATTCAAGGCTTCTGGGTCACCGAATCTTGCATTATACTCCACTAACTTAACACCTTCTGATGTTGCCATAAATCCTCCATACATAATGCCTTTATATCCTTCTCCTGTTTGTTCACGTATTGCCTCGCACGTCATCTCATTTATTCTCTGTGCTTCTTTGAGATCCTCCTCTCTCATGAATGGAAGCAATCTACCACTACTGTAGGAACCCATGCCTCCTGTATTTCCACATACAGCAACTCTGTTATTGCGCCTTACAATAACAAACCCAGTGGAAACAGTAACGCAACCAACATATCCATCATACTCAATGACACTCACATTATTTTTTCTGATAGAAGTTTTATTGGTTTTCCGTATTTCAAGAGAGTAAACAGGTTTTGAAGCGTATATTTTTTTGTTTTTAGGATTGAGCATGGCTCGTCTTTTGTCGACGGTGATTGTGGAACTTAAACCAACTCTTATAATCATCTCCTGCAAATCATCAACTAGCTTTTTAGAAGAAGAATGGAATCTCATTTGCCCTTGATGTATGTCACCGTCCCCCATATTGAAATATTTTAAAAAAGCCATAATAGTCGAAGGAGTAGCATTTTTTATATAATCAGGAATATACTTTGATCTTGAAGTACCAAATTTTCTTAGATATTTTGCAAGCTGAACAGAGTTTATTCTAAACTTACTATCCTCTTCTCTGTAAGTATATCTAAATGGCATTTTTGAAAGAATTTTTTTAAATTCATTAAAATCTTTTCCAAACGCCTTTTCAAAAAATATTCTTTTTGGCCCTATTACTCCATGGGTAGCCAGTAATATAC